>CAZCAL010000041.1:0-11375 GCA_964496625.1 uncultured Verrucomicrobiaceae bacterium
GGCCGTGGTTGTGGGTGAGCTCCACGCGCTGGATGAAGGGGAGCTTCAGATACTCTGGAGTGATGAGCATGAGGCCGAACTGGGACTATGCCATGAGCTGGCGGATGATCTCCTCATTGTCCTCGCCAGGGAGGATGCCGCCCTTCTGGTCAAAGCGCCAGAGCAGGACGGGCTGGCCGCAGCGCAGCGGGAGGTTGGCCTGCAATAGGTCCACCAACTCCTGGGTCAGCTCCCGATCCCTGACGGCAAAGCTGACGAAGATGCGGGTGGCCTTTTCTTCGGCCCTGGCTGGGATGACCTCGTTCTCGCGGCTGAGGGTGCTTTCGGCGTCGGCGCTGGCAACATTGAGCGGCAGCGGGGTGCCCTGGAAGTGGCAGAGGACCTCATCGGGGGAGCGCCCACGTCCGGCGGGCTTCACGAGGGTGAAGCTGTGGCTGGAGGCGGTGGCAACCTTGGTGAGGAGGTTCTGGAACCGAGCGAAGCTGACCCGCAGGGATTCATCGGCGAGGCCTGGGCAGGCGGCGGCGGCGAGGTCAGCGTAGGTGGGCTCTGCCGTTTGCTTTTTCTCCAGCAGGTCGCGCACGGAGCGGAGGCGGCTGTGGAAGGTCTCCGCCTCGCTGACGGACCTGAAGACGCCTTCGACGCGGCGGACCTGGTCGGCAAGGTGGTCGAGATGATCAAGGGTGGAAGGGAGATCAAGCATGGCGTGTCAGAGGGCGAGGGTGGCGTCGGTGCGGCGGGAGGGGAGGTCTAGCTGGGCGAGCCAGGTGGGGAGGGGGCTTGTGACGGTCGGGGATTACGATCAATTCCGTTTGGATTACACTTGGAGTTACAACGGGTCAAGCCGGGGAAACTTAGATTCCATCCGAATGGACGAAGACGCGCGCTACGAAACGACCGCTGATGCGGGTGCCGTCGGGCTGCACTTGAAGGATGCCGTGAGGGTTGGCTGGGTCCGCCTCGTAGCGCGGGCCGCCCGCCTGGAGTAACTCGGCGGAGGCACTCTGAAAGTGGGTTTGCCGATGGATGGTGGCGATGGCGGCGAGCGCCTGCTGCTCCCTGGTAGCGTCTGCGAAGTGGTTGGAGTTCTTATCTGCAGAGGGCGGCATGGCTTCATTCTCCACAACGAGCGGCAGAATGCACCTCCTTTTTCGCGGCTCGAGCTTGGGCTTTTGCCAACCCCGTCTCACACCACGGCGCGGACGTTTTCGGCGCTGGTGAGGGGGCGGTGGTCGCCGTTGGGGAGGGCTAGGATGAGGGCGCCTTCGTGGTCGAGATCAATGGCGCGGCCAAAGACTTCCTGCCCGTCCACCTGGGCGCGGATCTGGCGGCCGAGTAACCAACTGCGCTGGCGGACGGCCTGGATGTGGGCGGGGAAGCCTTCGCTGAGATCGGCGAGGAGGTGGTGCAGATGCTGGAGGATCTGGAGGGCGAGGGCGTTGCGGTCAATCTCCTGGATGGCGGTCTGGCTGCGGAGCTGGGTGAGGAGGGAGGTGGCGTTCAGTTCGGGGGGGAAGCCCTGGGAATTGACGTTGATGCCGATGCCGAGAATGATGGCGGGGCCGCTGGGGGTGGGGGTGGTCTCGGCGAGGAGGCCGCAGGCTTTCTGGTGGCTGAGGTAGATGTCGTTGGGCCACTTGATCTGGGGGGCCAGCGGGAGCTCTGCCTCAATGGCCTGACAGAGGGCGAGCGCGGCGAGGGTGGTGATGCGTGGCCAGTGGGCGATGGGGGCGCTGGGTCGCAGGAGGAGGGAGAAGAGGAGATCCCGCCCGGGCTGGGACTGCCAGCGGTTTTCGCGGCGTCCGCGCCCGCTGGTCTGGATCTCTGTAAAGACGACGTTGGGACTGGTGGTGCCGGTCTGGGCACTTTGGCGCAGCCAATCGCTGGTGGAGGGGGTCTGGGGTAGGACCTGCACCTGCCAGGGGAGCTGCTGCTGCTGGCAGGCGGTATTGAGGTCGGCTTCGCGGAGGGCGGTCATGCGATCGGCGGTGGGGCTGACCTCTGGGGGCGTTGGGGGCGGGGAGGGGATCTTCGGGGTGGATGAGGGCGTGGTCGCCAAGGCACTCCAGGTGGGTGGTGATCTCCAGGGGGGCGGTACATTTTTCGCAGACGGCCTTTTCGACGGCGGTGGCGAGGCGGTGGGCCTCTTTGAGGAGGATGGCATCGTCGTAAAGGAGGTGGACATCGACGTAGTGGATGCCGCCAGCATCGCGGAGGCGGAGGGCGTGGAAGCGGATGTCGCGGGTCTGGGTCTCTGCCTGGAAGAGCTGGTCCACCTGGGCGGCGAGGCTGGGATCTGCGGCGTCCATGAGGCCGCTGACGCTCTCCCGGATGAGGGTGTAGCCGGAGTAGATGATATTGGCGGCCATGAGGATGCCGCAGATGGAGTCCCAGGGGGCCCAGCCCGTCCAGTGAACGAGGGCGAGGCCGAGGACGGCGCCGAGGCTGGTCCAGCTATCGGTGAGGACGTGGCGGCCATTGGCGACGAGGATGAGTGAGCCTGCCTTGCGCCCCTGGGTGATGAGGTGGAAGCCGAGGGCTCCATTGATGATGACGGTGAGGAGGGTGAGGATGAGGCCTTGATCCAGGTTGCTGGGGGCGGCCCCTTCAATCCACCGGGTGACGGACTGGTAGAGGATGAAGGCGGCGGCAAGGACGATGAGGAAACCCTCCAATCCTGCGGAGAAGAAGGCGATCTTGCGGTGGCCGTAAGGGTGATTGTGGTCTGCGGGCTTATCCGCCAGCGAGAGGCTGAAGGAGGCAAACATGACGGCGACCATGTGGACGATGGACTCTGCGGCATCCCCGAGCACCCCGGCGGATCCGGTGAGGACGTAGGCGGTGATTTTGATGCCCAGCATCAAAAATCCGACGGCTAGGGAGAGGCGCATGGCGCGGTGGGCGGGTGATTTCATGCGTCTGTACGGAGGAGTTGGGCGATGGCGTGGGGATCTGAGAAATCGGCTACGGTCTGCCAGGGGGTGTGGCTGGCGAGGGCATCCAGGGTGTGGCCGCCGGTGGCGACGGCGAGACAGCGCGCACCGAGGGCGCGGGCGCAAGCGATGTCTTTGGGGGTGTCCCCCACGACGATGATCTTCTCCAGGGGGAAGCGGCTGCCACTATGGGCCTCCATGCGCTGGACGGCGACGGGGCCGAGGGCGTTGCGGTCTTCATTGTCATCGCCAAAAGCGCCGTCTGCAAAGATGTCGTGGAGGCCGAAGTTGGATAGCTTCAGCATGGCCCCGGCGCGGACGTTGCCGGTGAGGAGGCCGAGGTGGGTGGCGGGCTCTGTGGCGAGGATGCGGAGGAGGTCAGGGACGCCGCTGAGGGGCTGTCGCCTGTCCTGGAGGCTCTGCAGGCGGGTATCCAGCCGGGCGAGGTATGCGGCGAGGAAGACGGCGATCCCGGGCTGCTCCAGAGGGGCACCGGCATGGGAAAAGAGGCCGCGCAGGATGCCGAGATCAGTGGCTCCGGCGAGATCAAGCGCGGGTGCCTGATCGGGGGGGATGCCAAAGACATCCTCCAGCGCGTCAACGAGTGCTGCACGCCCAGCCCCCCCGGTGTCTAGGAGGGTGCCGTCGATGTCGAAAAGGATGAGTCTGTTCACCCCAAACTGATGCAGAGGATTGAGCAGCGGGCTAGTGGGAATGCACAGCGGGGAGAGAATGGCGGGGGGCCTGGTGCTTCGTCTGGACGTCGCACTGGGCACCGCACTCTTCCTGCCGCGTCGTCCTATGCCTCTTTCTTTTCTTCCGCAGGTGCGGTTTCTGGTGCCGGGGCCGGTGCCTCCGCAGCGGGTGCCTGGTCCTGATGATCGTCTTCGTGATCATCGTGATCGGGCTCGTCGTGGCGGTTTTCGCGTGGGTCGTGCTGACCTTCGGGGCGGGTCACTGGATCGGTGACGCCTTTCAGTTCAGGACGATACTTGCGGACGCGTTGGCGCTCTGGCAGCGGGGAGATCTGCAGGTTGATGTTTCTGCCTGCCATCTTGGGCTCCATATCGGCATGACCCATGGTGGCGAGATCCTTTTTGATACGCTGGGCGAGCTCAAAGCCCAGTTCTTGGTGGGCCATCTGGCGGCCGCGGAATTGGAGCTGGATGCGCACTTTGTGGCCTTCTGCCAGGAAGTCTTCAGCGTGGGTGATCTTGATGGAGTAATCGTGGGGATCAATCCCGATGCGGAACTTGAGCTCCTTGACCTTGCTGTGCTTGGCGTGCTTATGGGCCTCTTTCTTGTGCTTCTCCTGGATGTACTTGTACTTGCCGTAATCGACAATTTTGCACACTGGAGGGTCTGCACTGGCGGAGATCTCAACGAGGTCCATGCCGCGCTCTTTGGCCATGCGGAGGGCGACGTGGGTGGCCATGACGCCGAGCTGGGTATTGTGCTCGCCTTCGACGACGCGGACCTTCGGCGCACGGATACGCTCATTGACGCGGGTCTGATCCTGATAACGACTCTGAAAGCGTCCACGATTGTTTCCACCGCTGTTACCGCCGGGGCGGCTACCAAAACCACCGCTGCCACCGACGTAGTTTTGCTGTGGCCGGGCTGCGGGTGCGCCTGCTCCAGCAGCACCAGCTGCGGGTGGTGGGGGACGGTTTGCGGGTGCGCCGCCAACAGGTGGTGGGGTGGAACGATTGGGAGCTGCGCCCTGGGGACCACGTGGTGGGCCTCCGGCGAAGTTACCGCTACTCAGGTTGTTGAATGGATTGCTTATGGCTGACCTCCGGTTTGTTTTGTTTGACTGTGTGTGACACTAAAAATTTGGGCAAGCGCTGCCTGAAAGGTGGCGACGCATGGGCGCATTACGGACATGCTTGTTCGATCGATGGACCATGCGGATTCATTCCGGCAGGCGAGCGTTTCCGGCCAGCGAACGGCTGCGGAAAGGCTTTGTGAGGGTGACGTTGACCATGCGCGGGAAGAGAAACTCAGAAAATTGTATCGCTCTCACGCCAGCCCTTATTCAGGGGGGTATCGGCAGAGGCTTCGATCAATTACGCAGACAGTACTCTTTTTCTTCCACACGGGCAAGACAAAATCCCAGCTGTTTTTCCTGCCGCGCATTTTCCTGGTCTTGCGGGATGGATGCGCGGGGCTTGCCCCGGCGGGATGCATGATGAATGATGGGGCGCGTCGCCGTCCCTATGTCTTCACCCAAAAATCGCTGCTTATCCTTCTGGAACTGCCGCCCGCTCGTGCTGCTGGTGGCGGCGGTGCTGATGGGTGGTCTGCTCTGGGCAGCCCGCACGACGACGGTATTGGGCAGGATCTTGGTCGGGCAGGAGGATCGTATCTCTGACTGGATTCAGCGTGAAGGCAGAGCCGCACCAGAGGCGGCGGACATCGTGGTGCTGGGCGTGGATGATGCGACACGGACGCTGGATAGTGCCTTTCCAGAGGATATCGAGGGATCTCCGGTGCTACAGGCGATGCAGAGGGGCTGGCCGTACTCCCGTGAGGTGTGGGCGGCGGCAATCAATCGGCTGATCGGGGCGGGGGCGCGCACGGTGGTGCTAGACTTTGCTCTGCCGCTGCCGACCCCGGATCATCCTGAGCGTGACGCTGTGCTGCGGACTGCGCTGGATGCGCATCGTGATCAGGTGGCGCTGGTGGCGGACTTTGAGCAATGGATCAGCCCAGGGAGGGGGATGAAGGAGTCCTTTCTGCCGCCGTGGGAAGGGCTGGTGCCGGACTCCCGCCCGCGCGATCCCAGGGTGGGGTTTGCGACCTTTTATCCCGATGCTGATGGGGTGATCCGTCGGGTGCTGACGGAGCATGGGGTGACGGCGGATGCAGCGGATCAGGTGCCTCTGCTTGCCGTGGCGGTGCTGCGTCAGCAAAAACTGCCGGTGCCAGAGGGTGTCCAGTTCCTGCCCATCCGCTGTGCTTCTGCGGAGGCCTATCGCCCGCTGTCTCTCCACGAAATCTTTGTGCCACCGATGTGGGAGAGCAACTACGGTTCGGGTGAGTTCTTCCGTGGCAAGACGGTCTTCATCGGGGCGACGGCACGCAGCTTTCAGGATGATGTGGTGACGCCGGTGGGGACAATCTTTGGAGTGCAACTCCATGCGCATGTGATGTCTGCGCTGCGTGATGGCCATCTACTGGTGGATGCGCCAACGTGGGTGATCGGTGTGATCCTGGTGGCGGCGCTGCTGGCGATGTGGGCGCTGGTGGTGTGGCTGCGGCGACCACTGCTGCTGATGGTGATGCTGGTCTGCGGGGTGGGATTGGCAATCTGGGGGCAACAGGCGGCCTTTGACCGTGCGTCTCTTTTGCTGCCGCTGCTGACTCCGGTGCTCGGCTGGATGGGCATGGGGCTGGTGGGCATGGGTTATGACTTCATGCAGGAACGAAAGGAAACGAAGCGGCTGCGCGGCTTTTTGGCGCGCTATACATCGCCGGATCTGGTGGAGGAATTGATGCGAGACCGGCAGGGCTTGGCGACGACCCTGGGAGGTGTGGAGCGCACGGTGACGATCCTCTTTTCCGATGTGCGCGGCTTTACCAGCATGAGCGAGACGATGACTGCGAACGAGGTGGTGACGCAGTTGAACGAATATCTCTCCAGTATGGTGGCGCGGGTCTTTGATGTGCGTGGGGTGGTGGATAAATTTATCGGTGATGCGGTGATGGCTGCGTGGGGAAGCCTGCGCGGTGTCTCCGATGAGGGGAGCTATGCGGCGGACGCCCGTGACGCGATCCGCAGTGCGTTGAACATGAGAGTGGCCCTGGAGGAACTGAATCGCGGATGGGTGGCGCGAGGCATGCAGGCTCTGCACATCGGCATCGGCATCCATCAAGGGCCGGTGGTAGTGGGTAATATCGGTTCTGCTGATCCTCACGAAAAAATGGACTTCACCGTCATCGGTGATGCCGTGAATCTGGCTTCGCGATTGGAGGGCACGACGAAGGCCTACGGTGTGGATATCATTGTTAGCGAGGCGGTGAGGCAGCGGGTGGTGCCAGACTTTTTGTGGAGGACGGCGGACCTAGTGAAGGTGAAAGGGAAGGCGAAGCCGGTGGAGGTATTTTGTGTGCTGGACGACGGGGCCGCGACGCCGCCTGTGGGGCTCGCGGAATTTGAAGCTGGCGTGGTGGCCTATCGGGCAGGACGCTTTGCGGAGGCCATCGTGGAACTGGAAAAGGCTGCCGCAGCGGGAGTGGATGATGTGCTGACGAGGGAGTATCTGCGGCGTTCGCAATCCCTGCAGGCGGATCCGCCTGCTGATTGGGATGGGGTCTATACGATGACCAGTAAGTAGCGTCTGCTTGCTGACATGAGGATTATGCGTGAGATTGCGCAGTGTCCATCGACCCAGCCAAATCTGTCCAACGCTTTGAAGATCTCCGCGGAATCCTGCGCTACGTGCCGCAGTTCCGGCAGCGTGTCTTTGTAATCAACATCGATGGAGCGGTGATGAAGCTGCCTGGCTTTGCCGCGCTATTGCAAGATGTGGCTGTTCTGCAATCTCTGAACATTGAGGTGGTGCTGGTCTTTGGTGCCCGCTGCCAAATTCAAGATCTCGCAAGCAGCCAGAGCATTGTCCTGAGCAACGATGATGGGATGGGGCGAACCGATGCGGCGACGATGGATCTGGCCATTACGGCGATCACCCGGCAAGCGAGCGAGCTGATGGCGGACCTGACGGCGCTGGAATTGCCCGTGGTGATTGCGAATGCTCTGGCGGTGCATCCTGCGGGGGTGATCGATGGCGTAGATCAGGAGTTCACGGGACGTATCGAGCGCGTCGATGTGGAGTCTTTGAAGACGCTGCTGAAGGCGGACATTCTGCCCATTGTGATGCCTCTGGGTTATGATGGGCGGGGAGCGACACTGCGCCTTAATTCCGACGCGGTGGCCATGGAGGTAGCCGTGGCACTGGGCGCGGCGAAGATTATCTTTGTAGCCGAAAGCGGTCTGACGACGGAAGCGGGTGGACGCATCGCGCAGCTCTCAGTCGCCGGGGCCAGAGAGATCTTCAAGAAGCGTGACCCTCGGCATGACGTGAACATGCTGTCCAAACTGCGTTACGGGGCGATGGCCTGTCAAGAAGGGGTGCCGCGTGTACACATCGTCGATGGGACGCAGGATGAGGCTTTGCTGGCGGAGCTGTTTAGCAATGAAGGCGTCGGCACGATGATTCATGCGGACGACTATCAGCAGATCCGCAAGGCGCGGCCCGGGGATGTAGGAACTCTGGTTTCAATGATGGAGCAATCCATGGATGATGCCGCGCTGGTGCCTCGCAGCCGGGAGCAAATCCAGGCGAAGATCAAAGACTTCTTTGTGCTGGAGCTGGATGGCAATCCCATCGGCTGTGTGGCAGTTCATTGCTTTGAAGAAGGTGTCCAACCGACGAAGGTGGCGGAACTGGCCTGCCTGTTTGTGCGGCGGTCCCACAAAAACAAAGGTCACGCACAGAAGCTCGTGACGTTTGCTGAAGAAACGGCGCGGCAGCGTGGGTGCCAGCGGCTATTTGCGCTTTCGACTCAGGCCTTCCGGTTCTTTGAGGAAAAGGCAGGCTTTGCCGTTTCTGATCCGCAGGCGCTGCCAACTGCTCGTCGCGAGCAATACCAACGCAGCGGACGGAACTCCAAGGTGCTGGTGAAAGAGCTGAAGTCTTGATCAAAGACCCGGAGGGCGCTCGGAGGCTCTGCGGAGCGTCGAGCCCGGCTGAACAACTGGAGCGGTGGGATCGTATGGGACGCCTCCTTGGACTTCGACAACGGTGCCGGAGGTCATCAACGCAGGGCGGTTTCCATCGAGTTCACGGAAGTAGAGCCGCTTGTTCAGCTTTCCATCTGGATTGACGATGGCGTGACAGAAGATCTTTGGCGCGGCTAAAAAGAAGGCGTGCAGACGGTTCTCCGAGTCCATGGTGAAGTTCGGCTCATGTGCCAGTAAGATGGGGCCGAGCTGGTAGGTCGATAGATTGGTGCCGGTGCGATCATCCGCCTGTCGGTAGTAAAGGGTGGTGGATGCGGTGTCACGAAAGATGATGAGGATATGCCTCATCACCCGCCCGCTATTCGGATAGCCTTGCGGGATGCCGTAGGAGTACTCTTTGTATGGCTTGGAGTCGAGCACCTGAAAGGCGAGACGATTCGATTCATAGTACTGCTGCGTCGGTGCATGGTAGGCGACTGCCTTCACAGCGTAGTTGCCCACTTCTGACATCGCGTAGGTGTCTGTGATGAGGATGCGCTTTTTGATCGTCGCACCCGCCTGAAAGATGAAGGAATCTTCAATCTCCACGTTCACTGGAGTCAACGCACGACCTTCGTGATCTTCAATGTTGAAGGACATCCAGTTTTGTTGTGCCCTCCCGCCTACAACGACATCTGCTCCAGAGCGATTGCTGATGGTGACGGTCGCTGAGATGGGTTCCATGGACAAAAAGTTCCGTCGCGCAAGTTCGATGCCCATTGTGTATTGAGCGTGAAGCACATGCGGGGCAATGCAGGTCAGTACCGCGATCCAGAGGGGGATGAGGGCGGTAGGCAGGTAAAACGGGCGATGCTTCATGATAGGGGCGGGGTCAGCGTAATTTCCCTGATAATGCCTGGAATCTGTCTGGGAAGCAAGAAACCTCTTTCCACTTGAGGCGCGTTGCGTGAAACGTCCTGGGCTGGGAAGACGTTTACCCAAGGCCTGCTTTTGTCATGAACCCCAAGACTTCCATCGGTGCGTGCTCGCCCCTCCATAGCCTCTCTCGCCGTCGAATTTTGTCGGCAGGAGGACTTGGGTTATTTGGCATGACCCTGCCGCGGATGCTGCGGGCCGCAGCTGCTGAAGGTGCCCTGAAAAAACTGGCTCCGCGTGCTAAGTCGGTGATTTTTCTCTTCCAATGGGGCGGTCCTAGCCACCTGGAAACCTTTGATATGAAGCCGGATGCGGCGGAGGGGATTCGTGGTTTCCATAAACCGATGAAGTCCAAGGCAGATGGAATTTGGGTCTCAGAGCGGCTCGCCCGCACTGCGAAGGTGATGGACAAGGTCACGCTGATCCGATCCATGACTCACACGATGAAAAATCACAACAGCGCGGGTTACTACGCGCTGAGCGGGCACGCGCCGCCGTCGGATGATCAGCGTCTGAAGGATTCGCCAACACTTTTCCCCGCTTACTCCTCCGTGGTGGACCAATTGGCTCCGTTGAGGGCAGATGTGCCAACAGCGGTGACTCATCCTTGCATCGTGAGCGATGGCTCCGTCACGCCAGGGCAGCGCGCCAGCTTTTTGGGTAAGGAGCATGACCCGTTTGTGGTGCTGCGAGATCCCAACGCGCCCGATTTTGCTCTGCCGGAGTTGAGTTTGCCAGAGGGCGTTACGTTTGAGCGAATGACCGCTAGGCGTGGTTTGCAAAAACTGGTGGATTCACAGACTCGCCTGCTGGATGCCTCTGCGGAGGCTCGCGGTATCGAGGGCTACTACGAGCGTGCGTTGTCCATGCTTCACAGTGAGAAACTCCGGGCTGCGTTCAATTTGGCAAACGAGCCTGAGAAGGTGCGGGAGGCCTATGGGCGCAGCACTTATGGACAGAGTTGCCTGCTGGCGCGTCGATTGGTCGAGGCGGGAGTGAAGTTTGTGACGGTAAATTTTGCGCCCAGCATTGGTGGCCAGAGCACCACGGAGGGTGGTTGGGACACTCACGGCTTCAATGATACACGGATGTTCCCGATCATTGAGAAATTTCACCTGCCAATCACAGAGCAGACTTTGCCGACGTTGCTCACCGATCTCGATGAGCGAGGGCTTCTGGATGAGACGCTCGTGGTCTGGGTGGGTGAGTTTGGGCGCACGCCTCGGATCAATAAGAACATCAGCCGCGATCATTGGCCACAGTGCTACACAGCGCTGCTGGCGGGTGGGGGGACAAAGCGCGGCTTTGTCTATGGTGCCAGCGATAAAAATGGCGAATATCCAGCGGAAAAGCCGGTGAAACCGGACGATCTAGCGGCGACCATTTACCACCTCTTGGGCATCGAGCCCGATACAATGGTCCAAGATGTGGCGGGGCGCGAAGTGCCGATCAGTTACGGTCGCGTGATTCACGAAGTGATCGCTTGAATGGCGATCTACTCAATGATTGAAGATTAATTCGCCACGGTTCAGTGCGAGGAACCGCGAGGCCTCTGCGACATCGTCGTTGGAGATTCCGGCGACTTTGAATTCGCGCCCTTTAAATGCTCCGCTGGTGGCGCGCCCTCCCGTGACGACTTTCTTGGCGGTTGCCAGGACGTCGTTCGGTACGGTGAAGTCGAGACCAGACGCACGTGCACAATTGTATTCTGAAGCGATCTGCTGAGCGTTGCGACGAGCCCGGGCACTTTCGTAGATCTCCTTGGGGCTGCTGAAAGCTGC
>CAZCAL010000041.1:11385-11959 GCA_964496625.1 uncultured Verrucomicrobiaceae bacterium
CGATGGATGCCAGCAGGCCGAGGATGGCGACCACGGTAAGTAACTCGATCAAACTGATACCGCGGCGGCGTGTGGTGACGAGAGCAGGGGAGGTAATCATGGCCGTGAGGGGTTGAACTGTGGTGATTATGGTTCAAATGGATATCATTGCAACTGTTATTTGCAAATTTGAGTATTGTTTTTGGTTATTATATCATTTTTGATAAAATCATTGCTGCTTGATGGATGCGCTGGTTCAGGCAAGGCTGTCAATCGCCGACGCAACTCTCCCGACTCATGCCTGATCTCATCACCTCTCCCTCTGACCTGAAGCCCTCGACAACCTGGCAAGAAACGATTTGGGCCTGGACGGGTGAGGAGGCGCTTGTAGATCACGACTCCAAGGCTCGGCTCTGTGTCGCCACCTTACTGCCTTTCAATGACGGAAAACCAGACTGGGAAGGCTTCGTCCGCAGCGTGGCATGGATGAAGGCGTGTGGGGATCACTTCGGGGTGGAGATGGTCTTTGTTCTGAATGCCGACACAGGCTACATCTTCGAACTCAGCAATGAACTTTACGCAGAGGTTTTGCGGC
>CAZCAL010000041.1:11969-12918 GCA_964496625.1 uncultured Verrucomicrobiaceae bacterium
GCTTTCGTGATGCCTTTCCTGACCTCCGCTTCATCGCCGGCGTCACTGCCCGCGGAGCGGAAAAGGATACTGCCTTCAAAGCAGAGCGTTATCACCCGCTGCTAGACATCGCCCAAAGTCACGAGAACTGCGAGGTGATGATTATGACGTCGCGCCTGCTGAACATCTTGGACTCCGAGCCGCGACGCGATGCCTACTATCAGATCGCAGAGCATATCACCCACCCTGCAATCGCTCATGCGCTGGAACCCTCCTTTGTGCCTTGGGCGACTCCGTACGAGCCGTGGCTGTTTCACCAGATTGCCACGCATCCAAAGTATGTCGGTGGGAAAGTAAGTACGCTAGACGAGCCGGGCTTCCTCTACTGGGCGGCGATGTGCCGTGACCAAAAGCTGGATTTCTCGCCGCACAGTGGCGATGACTACGGTATCGCCTCTGCCATCAAGATGGGGCTGCCGCTCCTCATCGGGGCCGGTGTCAGCGCCTGCCCGCTGATCTGTGCCGCGCGTGATATGTGGCTCAATGATACCGTGTCTGGGAAAAAATTCCCCACTGGCACCGGTCGCTTCGACACCCGTGTCTACAAGCTTTTCGAGGCCTTCCAATCCTTCGAAGATCTGGTCTTCCGCCTCGATGACCGTATGAGTGCCGCCGCCTACAAACACAGCACGGCGCACGTTCTGCATTTACTCGGACTTATCGACGCTCCAGAGCCTCACCCAGATTGCAAAGACGTGCGCGGAGCCGATGAAAAGCAGCGCATGGCGGAGGCCCTGCGCCGCCCGCTTCGAATGGCCAGCAAGCTTAATATCCCAAGCTTTGAACAACGGCGGTAAGGGGGATGGGGAGTGGCTTGCGTTTCACGGATGACTAGTCTTCTTTTCCTCCTGGGTTCTTTGCTCTTGGTGTTCTATGCCCACGTGGGCTATCCAATGCTGATGGCTCTCTT
>CAZCAL010000041.1:12928-17188 GCA_964496625.1 uncultured Verrucomicrobiaceae bacterium
GTCCAAGGGCAGTTAAGGCCGATCACTCGTCGGGTGGCGGTCTAAGTATCGTCTTGTGCGTCCACAACGCAGAGTCGCTGGTTGCAGATCGATTGCACAATCTACTGGCCTGCAAGTGGCTGGGGCCACTGGAAATCGTGGTCTATGGCGATGGTTGCACCGATCAGACGATGAAGATTGCCGGCAGCATTGCACCCCACGTAGTGCGAGTGATCGATTGCCCGACTCAATCTGGCAAGGCGAGTGCGCTGAATGCAGCGATTCCAGCCTGCAGCCATCCCATTGTTGTCCTATGCGATGTGAGGCAGACTTTCCATGAAGACGCCTTGGTCAAGCTAACTGCCCCCTTTGCTGATCAGGACGTCCAGGCTGTGAGTGGTCTGCTAGAAATTGCGGAGTCTGCTTCAGGTGGTGGTCGTGGGGTGGATCTCTATTGGAAGCTGGAAAAGAAGCTGCGTGAGTGGGAAGGGCGCTACGATTCAGTCATCGGCTGCACGGGGGCTATCTGCGCCATCCGTCGCGATGGGTTCGTTCCGTTGGATGAAGACACGATCCTGGATGATGTCGTAATCCCAATGCGACTAGCGGTCGCGGGCGGCCGCATCCTCTATGAGCCCAGCGCCATCGCCTACGACCCACAACAATTGAACCCCGAAAAAGAAAAGCGCAGGAAGCTGCGCACACTGGTTGGTAACTACCAGATGATCGAGCGCTATCCGCGCTGGCTACTGCCCTGGGAAAACAGGTTATGGTGGCAACTCATCTCCCACAAATACCTGCGCCTCGCCGTGCCGTGGCTGTTGGTTTTGATTGCTGCGCTTTCTCTGGTCGAGCTAGGGACGCCAGCGGTCGCAGCTTTGGCTGTAGCTCAGCTTTTCGCATACGGGGCTGCAGTAGTGGGTCTGGTAGTTCCCGGTTGGCGACGAAAGGTTTTCACGATCCCTGCAGGCTTCGTTTTGCTCCAATGGGCCTGCGCCCAGTCGCTGATCGCCTACCTTAGCCACCGGAAGGAACTGCGTGTGCTGTGGAGGTAAGTGCAGTGGTTTGGCATCCCAAATGTTGAGTTGCGAGACTGGCGTGAACGGTTTAACGCGATGCGTCTGAAGAATGATGATTCGAGCTCTCCCACAGTGGCTGCCTGCCTATCTAAAGAGTCGCATAGAACGTAGGCTGTCCGTTCGGAGCGGCCCTATGCATGTATGCATTGCAGTCTGCGATCACTTTGAGCCATTTCATGCCACTGACAAAAAGGGTGCGATGCTTGCAATGCAGCATTGGCACGAGCGCTGGCCAGGAATGGCAAATCGATTTCGCGATAGCACCGGGCGGGGACCTCGACACACCTTTTTCTTTCCGATCGAGCAATACGATCAAGATGTGATCTCCAGCCTCGCCGAACTGTGTCAAAAAACTGGCAGTGAGGTTGAGGTGCACCTCCATCACGAGGGGGATACGGCTGAAACTTTGGAGGAGCGGCTTAGGCGTGGAGTGGATCAAATAGCGTCGCACGGATTGTTATCGAGGGACGCTGCGGGTCAGCCTGTCTACGGTTTTATTCACGGGGATTGGGCTTTGGATCACTCTCACCCCGAAGGCAAACATTGTGGAGTGGCGACCGAACTTTCTGTGTTGAAACGCACCGGATGCTATGCGGACTTCACATTGCCATCAGCCCCTAACCCCGCTCAGACCCGGACGATCAACTCGATCTATTACGCCAGGGAGGATGGTCTACCCAAGTCCCACGACATTGGTGAGCCTGTGGCAGTGGGTCGAACTGCTGGCTTAACCGCTGCGGATGATCAGCTTCTCTTGGTGCAGGGTCCTCTGGGACTGAACTGGGGTTGGAGAAAGTATGGTGTCCTGCCGCGTATTGAAAACGGTGATCTCACCCGAGCCAATCCGCCTACGATGAATCGATTCCGGTTGTGGGCTGCGCTCTGCCCAAGGGTGGCAGGAGGACCGCCATGGGTTTTCGTCAAACTCCATACTCACGGCGGGATTTCTCGGAACTACGACATGCTCTTGGGTGAGGCTGGAGCACAATTTCACACACAATTGGCGGGTCAACATGTGAAGTATCACTACGTGACCGCTCGAGAAATGGTGAACCTCATTCATGCCGCAGAAGTGGGTGCGGAGGGTGATCCATCAGATCATCTTGCCAATGGGTTGCGTGTTCCTCCGCTTCTTGTTGGAGAAGGAAAAGTATGAACGCAATTTTGAGTTGGAGATTTTTGCTGTGGTTAAGCTTCGCGGGCATGTTTGCGCTGGCCCAATGGCGGGTGGGTGCCTACCATGCAGACCTTGGTGGCGATCCTGACGAACCTGCCCACGCCGTCACTGCCTTAATGGTTCACGACTATCTCTGGCACGGGCTCCCAGGGTCACCACTGCGGTTTGCTGAGACCTACTATGCCGCATGGCCGAAGGTGGCTTTGGGGCACTATCCCCCGGGCTATTACGTTAGCGGGGCAATCGCACTGAGCCTGTGGTGTGATCCTGCGATGCTTTTAATCTGCCAAGCTGCGCTGGTGGGCAGCATAGGATTGCTTGTCTTTGTTTCTTTATTGGGACGGACGGGGGGACTGTCTGCACTTACCGCTGCGGTGTTGGTAGTTCTATTGCCGGAAATGATCCGCACCGGTAGTCATGTGATGGCGGATATCCAGGTCAGTCTGTTGATGCTGGCGTCGGTGTTGGCTTGGTTGCAATTTCTAAAGTTGCCGGGTTGGCGTCCTGCGCTGTTGTTTGGCTTCCTGGCGGCATTTGCCATTCTAACTAAGGCGTCGGCTGCTGCTTTGGCTGGGGTTCCGGTGATTACGGTGGTGCTCTGTGGTCGGTGGCAGTTAGTCCGCAATGCTTGGTTTTGGTTTTCTGCTCTGCCAGTAGTGGCGTTAGCAGGCCCATGGATGGTGATGGCGACGAAGTTCACGGAGGAAGGTCTCATGAGCGAATCCCCGACAGACTTCTTTCAAGATGCGGTGTCGTACTACTCTGAAGCGATTCCTCGGGTGCTCGGTGCAGCGATGGTGGTGCTCCTCGCCTTCGTGGCAGTGCGGGATTTATTTCGCTTTGTGCGGGGCGGCGCGTTGGAGCCATGGCGAGCGTGCTTCTGGGCAATGATTCTTGCGACCCAGACGCTGATGATGTGGGTGCCGACCGGCTTTTCGCCACGCTACCTTCTCCCTTGGTGGCCGGCTGTGGTCATGCTGGTAGTGGATTTTGTGATGTCCGTGCCGTTGACCTTTCGTGGGGTCAGTAGGCCGCTGCGGGAGGGGGCGGTGGTGGTTTTGGCTTTGGCTACTTGGGTTCAGTGCGGACCAGTGCGGCACAAGGCGGTGTCCGGTTTTCGGGAAAGCGTTGATCGGATTCTCAGCGAGGGTTCGAGTCGTGGTGTGTGGCTTGTCTCTTCGGATCCGCGTGGTGAAGGTGGGGTGATTGCTGCGGCGGCCTTTGCTTCGCCACAGCGCTGGAAATCTGGTTTGCGCGTGCTTCGCGGCAGCAAGGAATTGTCGGAGAGCGATTGGCTTGGCCGAGGGTATCAGGTGAAGTTTGGGAGTGCCAAAGCCTTGCTGGGGCGATTGGATGAACTAGGCGTCGAATGGGTCCTGGCGGATCTTTCCATGCCAGCAGAACAGGTGGTGCGACATGAAACGGCATTGAACGAAGCGCTTCAGGCTCCCGATTCGGGTTGGGTATTGTCTTGGCCTCAATCTGTCGTTCGTGCTCCAGGTGTGACAGGGCCGATGGCTGTCTATAAACGATCTCGCTAACTGGCGCGGATGAAGAAGTTGCTATTTATTTCCAACCTGTTCCCAGACGCGGCAGAACCTTACCGTGGCCTGGATAACGCGACTGTGCTCCATGAGCTAAGGCGGTGTTTCGATATCCGTGTGATCTCGCCACGACCATGGCTGCCGGTGCTGCGACCCAGGCCGACACCACAGGCGCGGCAAGCAGATCAGGTTTTCTTGCCGCAGTATTGTGGTGCCCCATACTTCCCAAAACTCGGCGGAATGGTGAATCACCGCTGGATGGCCGCTGCTTTGGCCGGGCCAGTCAAAGAAATCCGCAAGACTTTTGAATGGGATGTGGTGGTTTCGAGCTGGCTTTTCCCTGACGCCTGTGCCGTTGCGAAGATTCTTGGCGATGGTGGATCTCCGCTTGTCGCCATCGCTCAAGGGAGCGATGTGCATCGCTACCTTCGTTCACCGGTGCGGCGCAGGGCGATTCTCTCTTGCTTGCAATCCGCCTCTG
>CAZCAL010000042.1:0-16977 GCA_964496625.1 uncultured Verrucomicrobiaceae bacterium
AGGAGGTGATCGTCTTGCCGCTGCCGGTGGTTTGCCAGACGTAGCCATTGCCTGCGTCGTCCTCGATGCACTTCACCATCTGCTTCACGGCATAGACCTGATAGGGCCGCATGATCATGAGCTTCTGCTCGCTGGCGATGAGCACCATGTAGCGGCTGATGGTCTTTGCCAAAGCGCACTTCGGCAGGAAGGCGTCGGTGAAGTCGTCGAGGTGGCGAACTTTCTTGTTCGCCTCGTCCGCGAATTCATAGACGGGCAGGAAACGGTTATCCTTCGCTCGGCTCAGGCTCCGCACTGTGGCTTCGCGTGGCCGGATTGCGCTGCCGCGCATGGCGGTGTCCGCATTGAAGGCAAAGTGGCGGGCGTTGTTGTTCGCGAAGTAGAAGGTCTGGTCGCTATTGCAGACGATGAAGAGCTGGAGGAAGCAGAGGAGCGTCTTCGTGTAGCCGTTGCCGGGGTCGTTCTTGGATGACACGATCTGCTCCATGGCCCGGCGGGGATTCACGCCGAGGGTTTTCAGCTCGATCTGCACGCAGGGCACGCCGTTGATGAGGATGAGCATATCGTAGCGGTGGTGGCTGTAGTCCGTGTTGATGCGGAGCTGGTTGACGACCTCGTAGCTGTTTTTGCACCCGTCCTTGAAGTTGACGAGGGTGTCGTTCAGCGTCGTCCCGCCATCAAGCCTGGGGGTCTCTGATGCTGGCGAGAGAGCTGATAACTTCAATGGTTCGGGGCATTCAGGATTTTCCTATGGAGTCTGCGCTATTGAAGCGGTCCTGGCTAGGAATGGCAAGGGGAGGTTGTGGAAAGTGATCGTTGCGCTTTGATCGGTGAATGATCAGCATACGGGGTTTGTTTGGGGACTCGGCGGTGGGGCAGTTTGGAGGATGTCGCCGTATCCAGGGCGGATCGTTAACGACCACGTCCAGGGATCGAAGAGCTGCGGCCAGTTCCCCGTCCTGCTCGCTCGCTTTGGGCAGGCAGGATGCCTTTTTCACCTGCTTCAGGCAGGATGCCTGAGCTACGCCCCCCCCTGATCCAATTCTTCCGCACTTCACCTTTTACATCCCCCAGGGTTTCGAAGGAACGCCGGGGGAAGTCGGCCCCCAAGGACCACAGGGAGAGACCGGCGAGGCTGGACAAGTGCAATACACGGACCTGGAATACGCCATCAACGCCCAGAGCAGCAACATCAGCAACGACGTCAGCACTCTCGGCTTCTACGTCAACGATCCCCCAACGCAGTGGGACGTGCAGCAGGTCGTGGATAAGGTGGATGAGATGATAAACGTCCTGCGGCGGTGAGGAGTAATCGGTGCTTCGTGCTTATCACTTATCATACCCCACCTCACGGGATGCCCTTCATCAACTGCACCACGCCGTTGTCGAAGGTCACGGTGAGGGCGATCTCCCTGGGATTAACAGAATCTACGTTTTCCCGCATGGCGCGGCCGAGACCCGTGGTGCCAGCCCCGGCAGCGGTGAGATTGGTCGTCGGGAGGGAGAGTGACTTGATCTTACTTGGCTGGTTATTGAAGAGCGTGCCCTTGCGCAGGACTGGCACAGGGCGGCGCAGAGTCTGCTGGTCCACGCCAGTAAGGCCCTTGTGCGTCAAACCACGAAACAGGGCCTGATCTGTCCCGGCGGGTGCACCCTTGAGGGTGGCGAGCACCAGATACTGCCCGTAGTAGGGTTCCAGTTCGACACGGCTGATGACGCCGATGGTGGCGCCGTTGCAGCCGGAGGCTGGCTCCCCCTCCCGCATCAGCACGGTGATGCCCGTTAAGTTCAAGGTCTGATAAAGCAGGAGCGCCTGATCATTCGAGGAGTTGACGCCAGGGCCGGCCAATTGCACCAGGGCCGCCACCTGATCAAAGGTTGGCCAGAAACTAATGAACCGGGCGATCCTCAGCCCAGGCAGGGCGGGAGCGAGATCCACACCCTTGCGCATAACGAGGGTGGAGCTGGCCGTCGGCCCGAGCCAGAGGCCTTCGTTGTTTGCCGAAGTCGCAGGGGCGCCAAGCGTCGCACGATAAACCATTTTCGGACCATCGTCCGCAGCCTCACCGATGAAGCTGGAGAAAGGTGCGCCGCCAGGGGCAGGCGGGATATCACCCTTTTGCGCGAGGACGGTCTCTGGAACGTTGTAGGATTTTCGGAAGATGGCCTGATTGGATGCCGGCGGGCCGGCGACTGCCGTGGTGTAAAGGGCCACGTCGTGGAAGTAGGCGATCCGGCCAGTGAACTGCCCATACGTCAGCCCAGTGGCCGCAGCAGCGGAACCTTCACGCGGGGCAGTAACCTCACCCAGAGAGGTGCCATAATCAAACAACAACAGCCCAGTGTCATTGGCGGTGGTGGTGCTCGCGACACCGGACCGGAGAGTGAAAGTGGTGGCGATGCGATTGAGATTTCGCGACTGCGTCACCGCAGTGAAGCCCTTTGGCACTCCTCCCCCAAATAAAGCGGAGGCGGCACCGCCAGTGCGCAGGATCCGGGTAACGGAGACCCCGTCGTCCTTGTAGATCGCCAGATTGTCCAGCGAACTGACGCCAGTGCCGGTCAGCATGGCTTGGAAGATACTGCTGGCTGGGCGATTGATCAGGGGCTTGGAGACGGAAAGAATTGAGACAGCCCCATCCACCTGGCGGCTCTTGAGCGAGAGGTCCAGCGGATTGCCGGTCGCCAGCGTATTCCAGACGCCAGTGTCTTTATTCCGGTTCGACCCAAAGCCGGTCAGGGAACTGGCGAAGGCGATCACTCCATCGCGGTTGAGGTAGGCATCGTTCCAGAGGTTGAAATTGGTCTCCGCAGCGCCAGGGGCAGAGTCGCCCTTTGCCGCTACCTTCGTCAGCGGCATAGGCCGTGTGATGGGGCGCATCAGGTAGATCGATCCAGCAGCGGTGGTCTGCACATTGTTGATCAGCGGACTATCATCCGGAGCAGCGATCACGGCAGTGTTCCCGCTCCAGGCGGTGTTTGCACCAAAGCGAATCCCTGTCTGCACATCCGGCGGATGGAGTTGCATCATCTCCGTGGTCGCGGCTGAATTCAGATCATAGACCCAGCAGGTGTCACGCCCATTGGAGTGGGAGAGAGAACCCACCAGTAGCATGCCCTGATGGGCGGCGAGATTGAATCCAAATACATCCCCTGCCCCAGCATCCGTGGCGGTGAGAGTCACCTCTGCGCTGGTGAGCATGTCCATGACAAAGACCTTGCCCGCATTGGCGTTCGCAAAGGCGGCGCCGATGATGACCTTACCCTGCGTGATCGCCACGGAGTAGCAGCCATCGCCCACCACCGAGGCACCAGCCTGGTATTTCTTGATCAAGGCACCCGTCGTCAGATCATAGGCATAGGCCGCACCACGGCCCCCGTCTGCATAGATGCACCCCACGACGCCGATATTGCCCTCCGCTGCGACGGAGAATCCGTAGAATTCATTCGCGTTGATGCCGGCCTCCTGCTTCTTGAAGAGCTGGGCACCTGTATTGAGATCAAAAATGTAAGCGCTACCGGTACCTAGATCTTCTTGAAGAGCACCGATCAGCACCCGGTTGCCGGAGATGGCCACCGAAGCGCCAAAAAAATCCCCCACTGTGCCATCGCCAGGATTGGGCTTCAAGGTCCGGAGCAGTTTCCCGTTCGTCAGGTCATAGACATAAGCGACACCCGTAGAACTCGCCAACGGCGCAGGGCTGCTAATCACGGCCGTGTTGCCGCTGACAGCGCAGCAGTACCCAAACTGCGTGCCGGCGGTGGCAGGGGCGGGCGGCAGAAGCTTGCGCACCCAGGCTCCGGTGCTGGCCTTAAACACCTGCACTGCTCCTTGATTGGTAGCCTGCTCATCGGCTGAGCGTGCCCCTGCGATGATCCATGTCTCATTCGCCGCGATCGGCTGGGCTGGAGAGTCACCCAGTTCGCCACCTCCCAAAACGTAACCAGAGGCATTCCCCGTCCAGCGGCCGTTGAGCTTCAGGGTGGAGATATCGGTGGCCTGTGCAGGCAACGAAAGGCCTGCCGTGATGACAAGCCCCAGAACGAGGCGGTGGAACAGTAAACGTGCGCTGACGGGTGATGCAGTTTTCATAGCGTTTAAGTGCATATATTTCGATTGAGCAGAACTCCCTTACCGAATCGATAGTACCACACTCCCCACTAAAACAAATCGAATAAGCATCTCCTACCTTTGCGTAGATAGATCCGTCGTCACCAGGGATCGTGGGTCAGTGCTGTAGCCAGCGCCCAGCTTCTTCCATCGATGTTCGGCGGGTTGCAATGAAGCAATACGCGAGTTAATACAGGGGCGCGGGTTCTACTACCCTGACTCTTACTTCTGTGACGTTCGCCACCAAAATCACGATCTTCCGCATTCTACTCATTCCGGTCTTCATCGGGACGGCGATGTATTATGCGGACTCGGTGGCACAGGGTAGGCGTGATGAGACGTTGCGCTGGTTGACGGTGGCGGTTTTTGCGCTGGCGGCGCTGAGTGATGCGGTGGATGGCTATGTGGCACGCAAGATGAACCAGCGTAGCCGCCTGGGGGCGATCCTCGATCCCCTGGCGGATAAGCTCTTGCTGGTATCCGCCATCCTGACGCTGACCTTCACGACCTGGCCACAGCGTTTCCCGATTTGGTTCCCACTGCTGATCATCTCCAGAGATCTTGCGGTGATGGGAGGGACTTTTTTGATTGAGCACTTTGTCGGGCACTGCCGGATCGCGCCCCATTGGACGGGAAAGATGGCGACCTTTACGCAAATCTTTGCGGTCCTGTGGATCATGCTGGACATCCGCTCCCCGGACATCCTCTGGCCCACCTGTCTGGCGGCGGCGTTTTCTGCCTTTTCAGGGTTTTACTACATGGCTGGCGGCATCCGCCAGATGCACCAGGGTGGCGGTGTCGATGCGGCGTAGTTCAGGGCTTCCCGGTGAACCACGATTTCGCCAAAGGATCGGTGGCGAAATGTTCGAGCAGTAGATGGGCGACCTTGGCCCGCCCGCTGGCGCTCGGGTGAACCCCGTCTGAGTTAAAGTCCTCTGGCAGCCATTTCAGATCGTCGATCTTTCGCCCTTTCTCACCCTGCGCCCAGAGATAGGGCCCCCACAGCAGGAGCGGCACCTTATCTGGGGCGAGCGACGGATCCTTTGCCAACTGGCGCTGGATGAGATCCCTGACGGCAAAGGCAGACTCAAAGGCGTAGGGCTCTGGATTGAGCGCACTGTTCGCATTACCCGCCCAAATGCGGCTGCCAAGATAGGCGATGCGCAGATTCGGGAAGCGGGTGCGCGCATTCTGGAGCACGGCGATGGTGTCCGTCTCCAGCTTCCCGAGATGATCCGCCATGGAACCGGAGGGCCCCTTGTTGGCCAATTTGATCCAGGCGACCTGAACCTGTGCTGGGGAGATCTTGGCACGCTCCAGGCGGTTCATGGCCTCCTTCCAGGGGCCGCCCTCTGGCGGCACCCACTCTGCCATCGCCTGGCCACCCTGGGCACAATCGATGATGGTGAGAGAGGCGGACTTTCTCGAATCTGCATCCGCGATTTGCTTGAAGGTGGAGAACTCCATCGTCGCGTTCGACATACTGATCGAGACCAGCGCGATGCGGCCATCGGCGGCAGGTTCACCCGCGGAATTGCGTGGCACCACGGTCGAGAGCGCCGTTTGTGCAAGTTCCACCAGCCGTGCAGGCGGTGTATTCAACCCCTTGCCATAGAGCCCACCCTCTTGCCCCTGGTAGGCATCGTCTGCGGTCATGTCACAGAGAGGCGTGAGGCTGGCGGGTGCCTGACGCAGCGGACCTGCGGACTGACCGCCCCCGCCTTTGCGCCGCTGCTCCTTGGCCTGATCAAGGTAGGCCTGTTCTTCATCCGTCAGCTTGTCCCCACGCTGTTCGCGCTGATACAGGGCCTTGGCCTTGGCCCAATCAATGGCGGGGCCGGAGGTTTGGGCGCTGAGTTGCGCGATGAAAATCAGGCAGGCAAAAGAGAGAGGGATCTTCATAGTGGGCATTGAACCCCGCTGCCGATGATTGGTTTTCAGCAAGTAGCGCATGGACGAAATGGCGACGCGGTGGCGGGCGTATGACTTCACTCATGAATCCAACCCGTCTCCTCCTCGTCTGTGCCGTCGTCGCCTCTGCGATCTGTCTATCCGCTGCGCCCACCCATGGGCAAAACATCCGTGCCGGCATCATCGGTCTGGATACATCCCACGCGGTGGCATTCACCAAGGTGCTTAATGCCAGCCCGCAACGTCCCGAGGTGATGGGTGTGCGCGTCGTCGCTGCGTATGCCCAAGGGAGCAAGGACATCGAGTCTAGCACCTCCCGCGTGCCGGAGTATTCAAAGACGGTTCAGGAACTGGGAGTCGAGCTGGTCCCGACCATCGATGCACTCCTCGAAAAAGTGGATGTGATCTTCCTTGAGACTAACGACGGCCGTCCGCACCTGGAGCAACTGCGCCCCTGCCTTGCCGCTGGGAAGCCAGTGTTCATCGACAAGCCGATTGCGGGCAGTCTCGCGGACGCCTTGGTCATCTTCAATGAGGCGGCAGCAGCCAAGGTGCCTGTGTTTTCCTCCTCCTCGCTTCGCTTTGGCAAGACCACGCAGGCAGTGCGCGGCGGGTCGGTGGGCAAAGTTAAAGACGCAGAGACCTTCAGCCCAGCCAGCACAGAACCGCACCACCCAGATCTCTTTTGGTATGGCATCCACGGGGTCGAATCCCTCTTTACGACGATGGGCACAGGTTGCCTCAGCGCAAAACGCGGCACGACGGAAGACGGCAAGATCATGGTTACTGGAACCTGGGCAGGTGGTCGCACGGGCATCTATCGTGAAGCGGGTGAAGGCCGCAAAGGCTATGGCGGCAAAGCAGTCGGAGACAAAGGTGAAGCCCCCGTCGGCGGATTCGATGGCTATGAGCCACTCCTCTTTGAGATCATCAAATTCTTCCGCACTGGCATCGCCCCAGTCAGTCCCGAAGAGACGATTGAGATTTACGCATTCATGGAAGCAGCGGATGAGAGCAAGCGTCGCAATGGCGCTGAAGTGACGCTGGCCGAAGTCATGAAGAAGGCGCAGGCAAAGTGAATTAAACTTCCACGACAGGGCATCGCCAATTTTCCATACACGAAAAAGAGAGTGGCAGGCGTTAAGCAATCAGAAGGATGTCATTCCGCACCTCCGGTGCCCATCTGCTAAAGAAACTCTAAGCTCTACGATCCATGAAAACCCCACGGTCCCTGACCACCTCAATCAGCTTTGCCGCCCTTCTCGCGACGGGTGCGGTAGTGATCGGCGAATCCAAGCCGGAAGCTAGCCACCGCATTAAGTCGGAAGAATTCGTCGCCAAACTCATCAAGGACGCAGCGCCACTGCCTGCCGGCGGAACGATGCCGATGAGCTATGCCACTGTCGTTGACAAAGTTTTGCCGAGCGTCGTGACGATCTCCGTCGCCTCCAACGCACCAACGCGCGACCCTGAAGTGGGTATGGACAATATTCCACCCCAACTCCAGCCGTTCTTCCGCCGTTACTTCGGCATTCCCGATGACGACAGTAGCGATCCGTTTGAACGCCGCCGTGGCGGTCGTGGCAGTGAGGAATCCGAGGAAGATGGCAGCAACGACATTGCGCCAGGCCCACGCGGCAAAGGGCGCAGTGCCCCTGCCCCAACCCCAGAGCAAGCGCCCAAACATCGCAAGCCAGTGCCTACAGGCGTTGGCTCCGGTGTGATCGTCACCGCTGATGGTTACGTCATCACTAACAATCACGTCGTGAAAGACGCCGACGAGATCAAGGTCACCGTCGTGGTGGATGGCAAGAAAAAAGAATACGTCGCCACCGTTGTCGGCACCGACCCACCATCCGATGTCGCTCTGCTGAAGATTGACGCCAAAGGTCTCCCTCAGGCGACCATCGGTGATAGCTCTCGACTCCGTGTCGGCGATGTGGTTCTGGCCGCGGGGGCACCGATGGAACTGGACCGTTCCGTCACGATGGGCATTGTCAGCGCGCTGAGCCGCAACAACAATCGCATCGAGGGCGATGGCTCCTACGAGGACTTCATTCAAACGGATGCCTCCATCAATCCTGGCAACTCAGGCGGACCTCTGGTCGATTCGCTCGGTCGGGTGATTGGTATCAACACAGCCATCCTTAGCCGCACCGGCATGAATGCGGGAATTGGCTTTTCAATCCCGATGAACATGGTTCTGCACATCGTCGAAGACCTCGTCGATGACGGTGCGGTTCAGCGCGGATTTCTCGGTGTCCAGATCTCCGATGTCAGCGAAGAGATGGCAAGCATGATGCAGATCAAGGATCAGGGTGGTGCCGTGGTGATGATGGTCGGTGGAGACTCCCCTGCTGACAAAGCAGGCGTCGAAGTGGGTGATGTCATCACCTCCGCCGCAGGCCAGAGAGTGGACAGCAGCGCCGCACTCCGTCTGATTGTCAGTTCTCAAAAACCTGGGGCGAGCATTCCGCTGGAAATCATCCGCGACGATAAGCGCATGACCCTCACTGCAATGCTGGAGGCATTGCCAGACTCAGCCCTTGCAGCAAGTAGCGAACGTGGGGTGCCTCGCGGCAACAAGCCAGGTCCTGCCCCCAAAGAACTGGTGCCTGGGCTGGAAGTGCAGCAAATGAACCCCGGCCTTCGCAGCCGCTTCAAACTGCCAGCAGACATTGACGGCCTCGTCGTCACCAAGGTCGGTGAAAACAGCCGTGCTGCTTCAATGGGCATCCAAGAGGGCGATGTGATCGAGTCAGTCAACAAGAACCCCGTCACTACCCTAGACGAGGCACAAAAGATGGCCAAAGAAAATGCACGCGCCATCCGGCTGCGCATCTATCGTGACGGCGATACCATGCTGATCATTGTGCCGACCGACGAGGAATAACATCCATCTTTGTTGGTTCCCCTAGCATTCCTCACACCGCCCGCGCATCCTCTGCGCGGGCGGTTTTTTTTCGTCTGCATGAGTAGATGCGCTCTTCATGCTTTCCACTCACAGCGATTTGAAGTATTCACAAAACGTGATTCCAGCGCTCATCAAGCTCGCCCAAATCCTCCCTCCCAGTCGCCTGCTGACATCGGATGCGGAATTGGCTGCCTATGAAAGCGATGCTCTCACTGCCTTCCGCACCCGCCCCATCGCGATTGTGGTGCCAGAGTCTGCGGATGAGGTGATCTCTGTCGTGCGACTCTGCCACGAACTGACCCTGCCGTTTGTCGCGCGAGGCAGTGGCACGAGTCTTTCTGGCGGCTCCCTTCCCGTCGCAGGAGGAATCGTGATTACCCTGAACAGGTTGAACCGCATTCTAAAGCTCGATCCAGAGCAGCGCCTTGCCATCGTCGAACCTGGAGTCGTGAATACCCAAGTCACCGCCGCAGCCAGCCCGCATGGCCTTCATTACGCGCCCGATCCATCCAGCCAAAGCATCTGCACCATTGGGGGCAATGTGGCATTCAATTCAGGAGGTGCCCACTGCCTGAAGTATGGGATGACCTCCAATCATGTGCTGGGCATCAAGGCAGTGCTCGCCACGGGAGAGGTGGTTCACTTCGGCGGAGAGAGCCGAGAGAGCATCGGCCCAGATGGCTGTGGGCTCTTCACTGGCAGCGAGGGTTTGTTCGGAATCGCACTGGAAATCACGCTGCAATTGCTGCCACTCGCAGAAACCTTTCACACCGTCTTGGCAGGCTATCGCACCCTCGAGCAGGCAGGTGACGCAGTGGCAGCGGTGATCGCTGCAGGCCTGCTACCCGGTGCCATGGAGATCATGGACGCGCTGGCACTCGAAGCCGCAAAGGCGGCGGTTCATGCGGAATATCCGCCTGATTGCGAGGCAGTGCTCATTGTCGAACTCGAAGGCCCACGCGAAGGTGTCGCAGCCGAGCGAATCCTTTTGGACGCCATCCTAGCCGCCAGCGACCCCGTCGAAATGCGGCCCGCCCGCGACGCAAAGGAGCGACTGGCGATCTGGAAAGGACGGAAGAGCGCCTTCAGTGCCGTGGGCCGCCTATCGCCAGACTTCATCGTGCAGGATGGCGTCGTGCCGCGACGACGACTCGGGGAAGCACTCCGCCGCATCGACTCGATGGCGAAGGCCGCGGGCATTCGGGTGGCCAATGTCTTCCACGCAGGTGACGGAAACTTGCATCCATTGATCCTCTTCAACGGGCGTGAAGACGGTGCTCTGGCCAGGGCGGAAAATTTAGCGGGACGGATTCTCAAAATGTGCGTTGAGATGGGTGGCTCCATCACTGGGGAGCATGGCATTGGTGTCGAAAAACGCGACTACCTCGCAGACATGTTCAAGCAGGATGAGATCGATCTCATGCTGCGGCTAAGAGATGCCTTCGATCCGCTTGGCATCGCCAATCCAGGCAAAATGTTCCCTGGCAAAGAGGCACCATCGCTCACTCACCACGGCCTGCATCCGCTAGAGAAGGCTGGCATTATTTCACGAGAATGATGACACCTGAAACGGTCACGGAGTTAGCCGAAGCGGTCCGCTCAGCGCCCCGCGTGCTCGCCGTCGGCTCTGGCACCAAGCCGCGACTCGCAGACGTCGAAGCCGCGAAGATCTCCACCTGCCGCCTGAAGGGCATCATCGAGTATGACCCGGCAGAGTTCACCTTCACCGCGCTCGCAGGCACTCCGATCAGCGACATCGCTGCCGCACTGGCGGAGAAGAATCAATACCTGCCGTTTGATCCGCCCTTACTGAACGCAGGTGCAACCATCGGCGGCACCGTCGCTGCGGGGCTCAGCGGGCCAGGCCGATTCCGCTTCGGCGGCGTGCGTGATTTCATCCTGGGTGTGCGATTCGTCGATGGCATGGGACGCCTCCTTCAGATGGGTGGAAAGGTGGTGAAAAATGCAGCAGGCTTCGATCTGCCAAAGTTCTTTGTCGGTAGCCTGGGTCGCTTTGGCGCTTTGGCAGAGATGACATTCAAAGTGTTTCCTCGTCCTGCTTCATCACTAACTCTGCAGATCCCAACAGGAGATGTTGCCACGGCACTCACCATGCTGGCCACCATCTCACGGGCACGCTGGGAAGCGGAGGCACTGGATCTCTTGCCAGGAAGCCGGGACATCGCCCTGCGAATCGCAGGCCCGCAGCAGGCGCTACCTCTTTTGGCGGAAGAAATCTTGTTGAGGTTTGGCGGCGTCATTTTAGCACCCCGTGAGGCCGCCCAACTTTGGCGCGATTTGGGCGAATTCAACTGGGTGCCAGCGGGAACATCTTTGATCAAGATTCCCATCACACCGAACCAGATTAAAACGCTCTATCAAGATCATCCAGACGCCCAGATTCATGTGAGTTCCGGCGGTAACATCGCTTGGCTTGCCACCACGACCAGCACCAATTGGCGCGGCCTCACACTACGAGGCAGCACCCCACTCTGGCCGAGACCCGCGACACCCCCAGCCATCTGGTCCGCTATCAAAACGGCGCTCGATCCCGAACAACGCTTTCCACCCCTCGACGACTAATGCTGCACAAAATCTCCAGCGCTGATCACGGCCCCTTGGGTGTGCCCATGACCCACGCGGTGGAGTCCTGCGTGCATTGTGGATTTTGTCTCGCTGCATGCCCAACGTATCAGGAACTCGGGCAGGAGATGGATACACCGCGGGGACGCATCGTGCTGATGAAAGAAGTGCTAGAGGGCACCCTACCCGTCGCAGCTGCACAGCCTCACATCGAACGCTGTCTCGGCTGCCTCGCTTGTGAACCCGCCTGCCCAAGCGGAGTCCCCTACCGTGATCTAATCAGCTCCTTCCGCGCCGTGACTCAATCGCAAGTGAAGCGAGGATGGATGGAGAAGCTTCGACGCAGCATGGTGGCGCGAACACTGCCCTACCCCAAGCGCTTCCGCTGGGCTGCACGCATTGGAGGGTTTGGAAAGCGTTTGAGAGCGTTCTTGCCTTCAAGCATGCGGCCAATGCTTGACCTCATTCCTGACCTGCTGCCACCCGCACAATCATGGCCGGAAATTGTTCCGGCTCGAGGCGAGCGCCGCGCAAGAGTCGCCCTGCTCCTTGGTTGCGCGCAGCAGGTCCTTGATCCAGACATCAATAGCGCAACGATTGAGGTGCTCACACGCAACGGGATCGAGGTAGCGATCCCACAGGCTCAAGGTTGTTGCGGCGGATTGGCTTGGCACACAGGAGATCTCCAGGCAGCCCAGCAATTCGCCTTTTCCAATCTCTCGGCCTTCCCTCTCGATGTTGACGCAATCCTGACGAATGCCGCTGGCTGTGGCTCCGCAATGAGGGAGTATCAACTGATCCTGCGTGGAACCGCTCACGAAACTGCCGCCGGCTTGTTTAGTGCCCGAGTCATCGACGTCAGTGCCTACTTGTCTCGGATCGGCTTACTCAACGACATCTTCGCAACTCAGAAAACGGTGGTCGCGTATCAAGACGCCTGTCATCTTGCGAACGCACAAGAAATTCGCGATGAACCTCGGGAGCTACTCAAATGCATTCCTGGGCTTGAGCTTCGCGAACTATCCAATGCACATCTCTGCTGTGGCAGCGCAGGCACCTACAATATCGATCAGCCCAAAATCGCTGCATCACTTGGCAGACAAAAGGCCCAAGCAATCATCGATACTGACGCTGATGTGGTTGCGTCAGGGAACATTGGGTGCCTGACCCAAATCCGAATGCATCTCCAGTCGCTGAACTCACGCATCGCCGTCCGCCACACGATGCAGGTCCTGCGAGATGCACTACGCAAATGAGCATCAATCCTCGAAGCGATATCCGGCACCATGTACGGTGCGAATGATGCGAGGCTCTGCAGGATCTTGTTCCAAGCGTTTGCGCATCTGGCTGATGTGCTGATCCAGCGCGCGGCTTTCTGGAAAATACTCCACACCCCAAACTTCATCCGCCATCGTATTGCGATCCACGACCTTACCCTTCCGATCATACAGCAGCCGCAGCACCTTTAAGTCCCTTGGGCTCAACTGAATTTCTTCGAGGCCCCTATAGGCTCGCAACTCTTCAGGAACGATGCGCAGATCTGCCATAAAAAACTCATCAACCTGGCATTCCTTCTTGTCGTCTCGGCGACTGATTCGGCGTAAGATCGCACGAAGACGTGCGAGAATCTCCTTCATCCCAAAGGGCTTGGTCATGTAATCGTCCGCACCCAACTCCAAGCCCAACACCGTATCAATCTCCTCCGACTTGGCGGTAAGGAAGAGGATGGGCACTGTTTCATCCATCCTGCGTATTTTTTTACAAACCTCATATCCATTCATGCCTGGCATCATCACGTCCAAGCACACGATATCAGGGCGCTCCCGTTGAAAACTCTCGAAGGCATCAATACCGTTTGATGTGGCAACCACATCGAAGTCCTCCAATGTCAGAACTTCCTGCAGGGCTTCGCGGGTATGTTCATCATCTTCTGCGATCAAAATCTTGGTGCTCATAACGTGAAAGGTGAATGGGACTGAGAGGCAAAGCAAGGATGAAGCATGCCCCTTGTGACTGTCCACCCTCTATGCCAAGGCTTCCACCATGAAGTTCGGCAAGTTCCCGCGAAATAGTCAAGCCGATCCCTGTCCCCGACACACCCTCATTAAGATCTGACCTTAATCTTTCAAATGGCTCAAAAACTAGCTTCTGCTTCCCCGACGGAATGCCTGGCCCCCGATCACGAACGCGCAAAACAGCTCTCTCTTGGGCGACATTTGTGCTGATGCGAACCCACCTACCTGGTGCCCCATATTTTTCCACATTGGAGAGAAGGTTCCCCAAGATCTGCTCGATCGCGTCCAAATCTGCCCGCATTATCGCCGGGCCATGGCAGTCCACCTCAATTTCGATTTTCTTCTTCGCTAGCGCGGGCCGCCAGTATTCGACAACTCGCTGCACCACTTCGTCCAACACGATATCCTGCGGTTGAATCTCCAGCCTGTCCCGTTGCTGCCGCGCAAAGGCAAGCACGTTTTGAATGAGCCGCCCCAACCGAGCACTTTCAGATTCAACCACAGCAAGCTGCTTGACCCCAGTGGCGTCGCCGTTTGTCTCAAAACGGTGGGCCGCCATCTCCGCGTAGAGTCTGATGTTTGTCAAAGGGGTGCGCAGTTCGTGAGAGACCTGATTCACAAATGACACACGAGCCTTGGCTTCATCAATTTCGCGTGAACTTTCGCTGAAGTACAGCCACGCAAGCGCGATCACCAAAATAATGCCTGAACCCATCCCCAGTGCGATTGGGAACAGATAGGCCTGCGGCACTTCCTCCTCAGACGGGGTGTACGAAAGTCTCCAACCAGCGAGAGGTGCCGACACTTCGTGATCAGCCCGCTGTGATGCCCCTGCGAGGTCCTTCGCGCTACCCCATGCGTGAACGACAGAACCCGTACCATCAAGCAGCCTCATTTCGCCCAGCGGCAATGCCATGCCTGGTGGGGGCAGACGGGAAAAAAGATCTTCCACGACCAGATCCGACTTCAATGTCGCCCCGCACACTCCCAAACTAGTGAATCGCCAATAGACAATCTCAATTGGTCTGACCAAAGTATTGATCACAAGTCCACTTACCAGACTCTTCGATGGTGGAGTTTGTCTGCCAAGCCCTAACGGAGCCTCAGTGGATTTCAGATACGTTATCCAGTCCTTCAGACCAATCGCCGAAAGCACAACGAAGGGCTGCCCTGGAACTCCAGCTCCCGCAGAGATCTCTGCCAGCGGCACACGGCTCAGTCGACTCCAGAGTTCCCCTGCCACATCAGCAGGCATCGCATCAACTTTTACGCTGGAACCGCTTTCGATGGGCGAACCATTGAAATGGTTTACCTGCTCATTTTTGGGACCAATCGCCGACCAAGCTTCCGTTACCCAGGGGTGCTGGAGGTAACTTTTGGCCATTTGCTCTGGCGTCGCCCCGCCAGCCCCCGCTCCTGCCATCCGATCAAAGACCTCCACCAATTTCACCAAGTCCCGGGACAATTGCTGATCCGCAACGACCAAGCGCTCCGCAATCACACCCTCACGGACAGTGTTCGTGCGCCGCTCCGCATCTCGCAGCAGATATGTCCCGAGCCAAGCCAACAGCACAAGTGGCACCGTGACCAGCAGCACGAGCAGCGTAGTGGTTCGACTCATTCTTTTTGGCAGGGTGGAATCATGGCTGGTGGAGTTATAGAATCACAAACCCGCCTATAAATCAAAATTTCTTGATATTTCGGTTAGTTAACCTATCAATCTTTCACATTCTGTCACCCACGGTTTCCGACAATCGGCCTCCTTGACCACACCCGCCCTGTCTCCACTTCCTATGGTCGCCCAAGTGCAAATCGGAACCACTGCTCCGCCCTCGTCCATTGGCGAGTTCGAAAAACTTCTGGCCGCCGTGGAAATTCTTCGACTTCGGGGTGGCCCCACGCCTTCAGAATACGCCAGCCTAAATCGCCTCATTCGACGGACCGGGGAAGGCATCCGTTCAGGCAATCTCCACAGAGGCGAAATTAAGGAGAGGCTCGTCGAAATCAGCCAACGCCACTTTCAAGGAACGCTCCAAGCGTCCGCCCTGAGCAAACCCCACGGTTACAGTGGCGATTTTGAGATGATTGACTCGATTTATCGCTTGGCGGTCAGCCCTGATCCAAACCTGCGCAAATGGGATCTTTTTTTTCACTCCCAGGAAGCCCCCTCTGCGGTGCGCAACCGCAAGGCCTACTTCACCCAATTGCTTGACAATCTCGTGGCGAAGCATGCTCGCCAAAATCGCACGCTAAAGGTATTGAACGTGGGCAGCGGTCCTGCCAGGGACGTCTATGAATGGCTGTGCACCCGCCCGAGAGCGGAAGTGCGTTTTGAGTGCGTTGACCTCGACCCCAAGGCAATTTCATTCGGCAGGACTCTCTGTGCCCCATTCGGAGCCCGGGTGATGTTTCACCATCAAAATGCGCTGAAGAGTGTGCCATCCTCAGGTTACGATCTTGTTTGGTGCGCAGGCCTCTTTGACTACCTCAGCATGAGGGTTGCGACTCGATTGCTACGGGCCTTCCTTGCCGTCGCCTCCCCAGGTGCCGAAGTAGTGGTGGGCAATTTCTCCCTTTTTAACCCAAGCCGGGACTACATGGAGATCTTCGGCGACTGGCATCTTGAACACCGCAGCGAGGGCGAAATGCGTGAGATGGCATTGGCAGCTGGCTCCGACCAGCCAACCGTTGCCTGGGAGCCAGAAGGCGTAAATCTTTTCCTCCATTGCACTGCTAAGAGCAACGCAGTGTAGCTGCCCAGGGCGGCAAAAATTGGAGGGACTTGGGTCGAGTGATTGACGAATCACCATAGCGAGGCCCATGATGCGGCATGAAAAAACTTTTCGCCATCGCCACGCTGATCGCAAGTTTGAACCTCGTCTGCCAATGCTCACCCAAGGTGCCCACAGCTGCCTACAGCGATCTGGAATGGAAAGACGATGTCTTCTTCCTCGCAGGCAAGCCTTTTTCTGGAGTTGCGACGGCAGAATACTCTCCCGGTAAACCCAAGGGAGAATACCCGCTGAAGAGCGGACGACTGCACGGCCTGGTGAAGGAGTGGTGGGAGAACGGCCAGCCATCCGTGGAGACGAACTTCGATAACGGCCAGCGACATGGCAGCAACAAGTACTGGCGTAAAGATGGCACCCTCATGAAGGAACAGATTTACGATCACGACAACCCCGTGAAGACCACCCACTACGATGAGCATGGCAAGGCCATTCCGGAGGAAAAGCCAACCAGCAGCGCTGCAAATCACTGAGAATTTGTCCTTCACGCGATCTGTTCACCCAAAACAAACGCCCTCCCCAGTGAAACCAGGGAGGGCGTCTGAAAGTGCTCTCAGCAGAGATTAAGCGTTTGCCGCAGCCTCTTCGACGGCGGCCTCTTCAGCCTCGCTTGCGCGGGTGCTGAACGCTGGCCGTTCGGTCTCTTCGATTTCG
>CAZCAL010000043.1:0-16898 GCA_964496625.1 uncultured Verrucomicrobiaceae bacterium
CAGGCTTGACGGACGCAGCAGGAGCGGGTGCAGGCGGCTTCACGGCCGGAGTTGGCGCGGCCACAGTGGGCTTAGCGGCAGGTTTATTTTCCTGTGCAATGCCGACCACGACAGTTCCGATGAAGGTGAGAGCGGCGGGCAGGAGGATGCGTAACTTCATAGCCAGAAAAGAGAATCAAATTGGGTTGGAGACTTTGTAATTACGCGTGGTGAGGGTTGCAACTTATCGCAAAATCGGCTCAATCAGTGCTTCATGGTCAATGTCATCGTTATCTTGGAAATCGACCCAGCACGGGTGGATGAGTTTTTGGAAGTCATCACAGAGAACGCCATCGCCTCCCGCGAAGAGCCAGGTTGCTTGCGTTTTGAGGTAAGTCGGCAGTTTGAACAGGCCAATCTCTTTGCCCTCAGCGAGTCCTATGAGGACCAAGCAGCCATGGAAGCCCACTACCAAACCCCCCACTTTGCAATGTGGCGGGAAAAAAGCGCGACAGGATTTGTCATGAAGCGCTGGGCGGTGAAAGGTCCCGTTCTCTAGTTAGGTTACGAAATCGCACGATCTATCGCATTCTTCGTGATGCGCTGAACCCGTGGATCGGGGCCATGCGGACGGGACCAGTGGCTCCAGGGGATCATGTGTCCCGGCGGGTCGCTCAGCCCTTGGCTCCAGAAGATGGTGGTGGCATTGAAGACGATGTTTTTCTTTGGTCCCTCAAAAAGAGTGGCTGCATACTTGCCGAGTCGAGTGCCACCAGCCCACACATTGCCCTCAGCCACCACTTCCAGCCCTGGGCGGGCAGTATCGGGTTCACCATGAAATTCCCAACCTACGAGACCGGGGATGCTATCGCCTTTTTTCATACCTGTGCCCTTAAAGAGCCAGTGATCCGGTAAGGCGCAGGTCCAGTCCCCCCCTCCATTAAACGGCACGATAGTCCGCGCACCGATGATGTCCCGTTCGTCAGGCCCTGGATTCTCAAACGGCCCAAGAACCTTGGCATACGCCTCCTTTTCTTCCTCGCGGAACTCCCCGTAGCACGTCTGGCGCGTGAGCCTGCGATTGAGATCACCCCTCGCATTCGAGGTAAAAGGCGTGACCATGTACACATCGTTTGCGGATAGCCAGAGGACGCTCAAGCCATCTGCGATGGCCTTTTTCACATTCTCATACTGCCGCACATCCCAGTATTCATCGTGCCCGACGCTGATCATGGCCTTGCATCGCGACAGATTCGCGGGCTCAAGATTGTCCACATTGGAACAATAGGTCACGTCATAGCCTTGCGATTCCAGCCAAAAGCAGAGCGGGTATTCCCACAGTAAAAACTCGCCGCTGCCGAAGCTTTGCGGGTTTTCAAAGATCTGCACATACTGCCCGTATGGGCGATCAAAGCTGACGCTGACGCCGGGCGCATGGGCAGCTCGCGGATCAGTGTAAAGGCTCTCATTTTCCGGCCAGCGGTTGTAGGCCTGCCAGGTATTGTCGCTGCACTGGAAGAGGATGTCCGCAGGCCGATCATCCTTCACGATGAAGACGATGTAGCTTTGCCAATAAGGCTCTTCGAGCGATGACGGCAGGGTGGTAAGGCGTCCCAGATACACCCCACTCGGCCAATCGGGAGGGATTTCCAGGGAGGTGGAGGCATCCCACTGACACTCACGCAAGCGTTGATCGCCGATTTCTGGCACAGGTTGTTCCTTTCCATCAAATGGGCCAAGTGTTGTCATAAGCCGCGATCCCGTCCCCCCGTACCAACCCATGCGAAAGATCTCGATCTGAAACTTTGCCACGGGTCGCGTACTCACGAAGATATCGATCTTTTCGCCCGCCTTCAGTGATTGGCGGGAGCAGTAGCCCTCGATCTTCGAAGTCCGAAACCCCTTTGCCTTACTCGGAATGACCCTGGTTAGCTGAAAGCTGGCACCCGGTTTGGCATTTTCCGCCTTGATCAAACCCGGCTGTGCCGCTGCAAAAGAAGTGGTCCTAGCACCCGCTGCAAAGGCAGCTGCGCTGGTGGTCTTGATGAAGTCACGACGATCCATGGGAGAGATACGAGACGAGAAGGGCAAGTTCTTCGGCGAAGAAGCGGGTATCCTCTCCGTTATCGTTTCATCCATCCTATGCGCACCTTCCTCTGGCCCTGCCTACTGGCACTTACCATCGTCAGTTCCGTCTTTCCTCAGGCCCCCAAGCCGATCACGGCGGTGCTGCAACCTTTTGTCGATGATCACCTATTGGCAGGAGCCGTCACCCTGACAGCAAACAAGGATCAGGTTCTGGACGTATCCACCGTCGGATTTGCAAACGTCGCGGAGCGGAAACCGATGAGCCCAGATGCTCTTTTCTGGATTGCCTCAATGAGCAAACCCATCACCGCCACGGTCTTCATGATGTTGGTCGATGAGGGCAAGGTGAGCCTCGATGACCCGGTGGAGAAGTATTTACCGGAGTTTAAGGGGCAGATGGTCACAGCAGAAAAGGATGCGGACCACGTCCTTCTGAAAAAGCCACACCACCCCATCACCGTCCGCAACATCCTCAGTCACACCAGCGGCCTACCGTTCAAGTCCGCCATTGAGGAACCTACCCTTGATATGATCCCGCTGGAGACCGCTGTGAAGAGCCACGGCACGCAGGCTCTGCTCTTCGAACCGGACACCAAATATCAATACTCCAATGCTGGGATCAATACCGCTGGCCGCATCATTGAAGTCGTCACTGGCCAGAGCTATGCAGCCTTCATGAAGGCCCGGCTGTTTGATCCACTCGCCATGATCGACACCACTTTCTTCCCCACAGAAGCACAGGTGAAACGCATCGCTCTCAGCTACAAAGCGACCGCAGATAAGACCAACATCGAGGCCACCCCCATCGCTCAACTGCATTACCCACTGACGGACCCGGCACGCCAGCCGATGCCTGCGGGCGGCCTATTTTCTACCGCCGTGGATGTCTCCCGCTTCTGCCAAATGATCCTGAATGGCGGCACGCTAGACGGGCGTCGTTACCTTTCTGAAAAGGCGATCAAGGAAATGACCCGCCGGCAAACGGCTGAGGGCCTCAGCAGCTACGGCCTTGGCTGGGCCGTTAGCCCGAGCGGGTTTGGTCATGGCGGAGCCTATAGCACCGACATGTTCATCGATCCGACAGCGGGGTTGATCACCATCTTCATGGTTCAAAATGCAGGCTGGAGAGATCCGCAGGGCAAAGAAATTTTGCCCACCTTCCGCAAAGCGGCTGCGATGCTGAAATGATGCCCAACGTTCAGCTAGGCTTCACCGAAAAATCACTATCCTTCATGGACCGCACCACGAGTTCCCTCGGCACACAAAAGTCGTCCATCTCCAGGCATTGGATCGCCGCCGCAGCGACGTGCGATGGCTGAAGAAAGAGTTCCATCGGAGCGGGACGGTCAGACGCACCGGCCCAGAAATCCGTGGCCACGCCGCCCGGCAGCAGCGCGGTGACACGAATCGAGTGAGCCGCGGCCTCCTCCGCTAGTCCCTGAGTAAAACCACGCACGCCCCACTTCGCTGCACAATAGACCGTCTCACTGGGAATACCCCGCAACGAGGCAGTAGAGATGATGTTCACGATATGCCCCCCACTTTGCGCGGCGATCATCGCCCGAAGAGCGGCCTGCGAGCCGAGAATGGTGCCCTTCAGATTTACCGCCAGCATCTGATCAATGTCTGCCTCGGAATAGTCTGGAATCCAGCGGTGGCGCGCCATTCCCGCATTGTTGATCCACACGCGCACCGGTCCGAGGTCCCCTTCGCAACGCTCCACCGCATTCGCGACCGATTCCCCACTCGTCACATCACAGACAACGCCCAATTTCTTTCCAGACGGCAAGGCATCTACAGCAGCCTTCAGCGCCGTCGCATCCAGATCCAAGAGACCAACCGCTGCGCCACGCACCAAAAGAGCCTCAGCAATCGCGAGGCCGATCCCCCGCGCAGCGCCAGTCACCACACACACTGATTCATTCAGATTCATGCTCGCATCATGCCCAAGACGCAGCGTTCTGCCAAGCTCAGGTTTTTGCTTCCAACGGAACCTCCACCGCCGTATTTTGCTCGTTCAACTGCTTGAGACCATCCTCCTTACCATACGCAGTCAAGACGTCTCCCGCCTGAATCAAATGCGATGGACCCGGTAAGCCAGGCAGATCTTGCCCAGATCTTTTGATTGCCAAAATCATCACCCCAATGTCGCGAGGTCGGGTATCCCGGAGTGTCCTGCCATCAAGCAATGTGCCAGGCAAGACCTCGATCTCCGAAACCACATAACCAGCTCGAATCCGCAGCAGCAGCTCATAGTCCAGCACCTTCACCATCCCGGCGCTTTCCAGTGTCCGTTGGATGAGGTGATCCAAAAGTCGCTGAAACCAGCCGGTGCGGAATAACCAGCACATCAAAACTAAGCCACCCAACAGCGTGCCGACGATGTAAACCGCGTGAGTACCCGTGCCACTCTGGAGCAAAGTCACCACCAAAGTCGCCAAGGCCGACGTCAAGCCGACGTTGCCCGCAAAAATCAGGTCACGGATGATGCGTCGGCGCAGCGGATGATTCATCACCAACTCAGCCTCCCGGGTGGTAAAGCCCACTCCAAAGAAGGCAGAGTAGGCCTGAAAGCTCGCCGCATCCCAGCTAAGCCCAGTCATCATTAATGCCGTCGCCCCCACACGAACAGCGAGAAGGGAGACAAGTGCGATGACCAATAACGCAAGGACTGGAGCCATGTCCTAGTCTAAGCCGGATTCACAAGGACCGGAAAGGGAAATCGCCGAAGGCCACGCAAGCGGCTAAGGGACAGCCAATGAACCGCAATAAGCGGCCATCGGACGACCTCAGTTCGAGAACTCACTTCTCAATCTTTATCTTCGGGAGATCCTTTGTGGCAGAGTCGATGAGGTCGTTCACGATGTTGCGCTCAGTTTCGTGGTAGTGGCGCAGGCCCAATCCAACGAGAAAGGCTACGACGAATAGAGCCGTGACAAGGAGTGCAGTCATGCAGCCGCCGCCGGAATTGTCCTCATAAACTGCGAGCCGCTTGGGCACTCGCGCACGTTTCATCCCAGGGGCGGGGACGGAGTGCAGCACAGGTGGCACTTCTGGCGCAGCCAGTGTCGGCGCAGGGACGTGAATGGGCTCTGGAGCTTCCTGTGGAGCCTCCCCTTCGTAAAAGATGGCTTGGATATCACCAAAACTGACACGGTCTCCGTCACTGAGTTTAGCCTCTTCGATCGGCGCACCATTGACGCGGGTCCCGTTGCTAGAGCCAACATCCTGAACATACCAACCATCGTCTTCACGCCACTTGAGCAACCCGTGATGGCCAGAAACTGAGGCGCAGGTCAGTGTCACCGTGCTGTCTGGGTGACGACCAATGGTGATGACTTCACTGTCCAGGGGCTGAACAAAGTGAGTGCCGTCCTCTAGGTAGATTGCAATGCAAGGCATGATAAGTGGACTGAAAATGGGCTGGAACACCCGCTTTCGCAAATGCTAGTTAACGAATCTGCGGCTTTTCACAGCGCCACACCAAGAATTGATGTGCGATGTTCTTATCTTGATCGTATTCATGTTTGTAGCCATCTTTAGCCATCATGACCGATTACCGAAAGTTCCCTCTCGTCGCACTGGCATCATTGTTGGTCGTAGGCCTTCTGCTCCAGCCTCAGGCATCTCTGGCTGGCAGCGATGAGGATGCAGCGGAGACGGTCACCTCGATGGCGAAAGAGTTGGAGCAACAGGGCTTTGAATTTCGCTCTGATGTGTGGGTGAAAGACCTCCAATCTGACGTCGGCAAGGCCGTTCGCGTCCAGCTCTTCAAAGGGAACGACTATCGCTTTTGCATCGCCGTGCCTGCGCGCAGCGGGGTGCAGATCACCGCTGCGGTACTCGACTTTTCAGGAAAGCCAGGAGGTGACATCCAACCTCTTGCAGACGGTTCTGGATTGATCCTCTCGTACAAACCGAAAAAGACCGGTGCCTACGCAGTCGCCATCCGCCAAACCGAGGCAGGGAAACAGAAGACCACCTCCTGCGCCCTCATTACCGGATATAAATGAGCGGCGTGGCGGTCAGTCCTGAGTTTCTCGGCAAGACGCTGCGCGAACACTTTGGACACGATGCCTTTCGCGGTGGCCAGGAGGACGTTATCCATGCGCTGCTACAAGGTAAGTCAGCGCTGGCGCTCTTTCCGACCGGAGCAGGAAAATCCCTCTGCTACCAGCTTCCCGCCCTACTACTGGATGGCCTGACGCTGGTCATCAGCCCCTTGATCGCCCTGATGAAGGATCAAGTGCAAAGCCTGCGCGCCCGAGGCATCGCTGCGGAGCGCCTTGACTCCACTCTCTCACCAGCGCAAGCGCAGAGTGTCCTGGATCAAATGCGCGAGGGTGCGCTGAAGCTGCTTTTTATTGCGCCTGAGCGGCTCGTCAAAGAGGCCTTTGTCGTGCAGCTAAAACGCACCAAAATCGCACTGATGGCGATTGATGAAGCGCACTGCATTTCAGAGTGGGGGCACAACTTTCGGCCAGAATACCTCCGACTTGCCCATGTCGCCCGTCGGCTAAAAATACACCCGGTCTTAGCTCTCACCGCTACGGCTACCCCTGAAGTGGCGACCGATATTCGGCGCGCCTTTCGGATCACACGAGCGGACCATATTCAGACCTCCTTTCGGCGGCCCAATCTCAGCTACTATGTGACTCCATGCACCGCTGAGGAGCGATTGCCTTTGCTCACTGAGCGCCTGCAAAACCTCGAAGGTGCAGCCATCGTGTATGTAACACTCCAGCAGACTGCGGAATCCGTCGCCACCCATCTCCAACGTGTCGGCCTAAGCGCTCGGGCCTATCACGCCGGACTGCCTGACGAACAGCGCAGCGAGGCGCAAGATGCCTTCATGAATGGTCACACGCGCATCATTGTGGCCACCATCGCCTTTGGAATGGGCATCGACAAAGCGAACATTCGCGCCGTTTATCACTACAATCTGCCGAAGACCGTCGAAAATTTCCAACAAGAGACTGGTCGGGCTGGACGCGATGGCCTCCCCGCGACCTGCGAGATGCTAGCCTGCGGCGATGACCGGATAGTACTGGAAAACTTTATCTTTGGCGATACCCCGACGCCGCAGGGTCTGCGCCACCTGACCGATCATCTTTTGCGACAAAACCCAGAGTTTGATCTCTCACTCTACGACCTCTCCCAATCAACCGACATCAAATCAGTCGTCATCGAAACAGTCCTAACACACCTCGAACTCGAGGGAATTCTCAAACCGATTGGGTCGTTCTATTCCGCATACCAATTTCGTCCTCTTCAACCTCTGCCACGCATCATCGCAGGTCACGATGCCAAACAGAGAGGCCTCCTCACTCGGCTACTAAGTTGCGGAGAACGCGGCACCAAATGGACCAAGCTAACTCTCAGCGACGCGATCACGGAGCTTGGAACAGACGCTAGCGTGGTCATCAACACCTTAAATTCTCTCGCTGAAGCTGGCGAGATCGAGCTACGCCCCTCGCACATTCGCCAGCGGTTCCAGCTTGGAAACGACACCACTTCCCGAGATCCAGCTACGACTGCCCAGAGGCTGTGCGAATTATTTGCAGAGCGCGAGTCCCGCGATGTTGCCCGCCTTGAGCAGGTGCTGAAGCTCGCCGCCCATCCAGGCTGTTTGCAGCAGTGGCTGCTCAAGTATTTTGGGGAGAAGATGTCGGAGCCCTGCGGCCAATGCAGCAGTTGCAAACATCCGACGAAGCGTCCACGCAAGATCCCTCAAACCAAGAATGCGCCTATCCCTCAAGACGCCATCGCAGCGATGCATGAAGTGATTGCAGAGCGTCATCCAGCAGTCCGCACAGCGCGACAGCTCGCTCGGTTTTTCTGCGGGCTCACCAGCCCCGCCACCAAACGCAGCCGCCTCTCCCGCCACGATCATTTCGGGATGCTCGATCACCTGCCCTTCATGGACGTTTTGATCCAAGCGCAGGCGATACTTCCATCCGGCTAAGAGCTGCAGGCAGCCTTTTCGCTTCTGCCCCCTTCCATCGACTCTACTTCACCCGATACCGAACTCTGCGGCTGTTCAGCCAGCGCACACCAAACATATCCATCGTGGCACGCAAGGCGCGATTGCCGAAGCCATACTTGCTGACACCTGCGACGCGGGGTCGGTGATTCACCGGCACCTCGGTCACTTTCCAACCCATGTTACGGATCAAGGCTGGAATGAAACGATGCATTCCATTAAAGGGCAGCAAGGCTTCTTTGCACTCGTTCTTCATCGCCTTCAGGGTGCAACCGGTGTCGCGCACGCCATCGCCGATGAACCTGGAGCGCACCGCATTCGCGATGCGGCTCTGCACACGCTTAAAGGCTGTGTCCTTGCGCTTCGCCCGATAGCCGCAGACGAGATCAAAGCCTTCTCCAAGTTTTGCCAGCATGGCAGGGATGTCTTTGGGGTCATTTTGAAGATCCCCATCCAGCGTCACAACGACAGCCCCTTTTGCGGCGTGGATGCCAGCATGCATCGCCGCACTCTGTCCTGCGTTCTTTTCAAACACCAGCAGCCGAACGTGTGCATCCTGCTTCACCCGAGGCACCGTTTCGTCAGTGGAACCGTCATCGACCAACACAAGTTCGTAGTCGATCCCGGTCATCGCATCCGCGATCTCTTGCTGAAGGGCTGCGATATTGTCCTGCTCATTGTAGAGAGGAACGACGATGGATACGGCGGGGGAGTCTGACATTTGAGAAAGTTGAAGGAAGGAAGAAAACGATGGCCGTCAGAATTCCGGCGGGCGGTAGTCGTAGCAAGCAAAGATTTTGATCGTTCGCACCTCTTGCCCGCCGTGCATGATGCGGGCAATGCTGATCACCTCCGTCCGGGCAAAGGCCCGTCGGATGCTGGGTGGAGGCTGATTGGAAGGGTCTGCGGTGACGTAAAGCGCCGGATGCGCCATGTAGGGGCAGGCCCCGTTTTCAAGCCCGTCATAGCGCGGCCACCATGAATAGGGCTCGTCCCAGGAGTGCTCATCCTGCCGCGCCTGAACGCGTGGATGGCCCGCTGACGCAGTGAAACACGGAGCATCCGCTGGCAAATAGTGAGAGAGAGGCGCAGCCAGACGCCAGTCTTCTGCGATCACAAACCAAGGCGGCTGGCCTGGCGTCTCGCTCTTTTTCAGAATATCCCCCACCAAAGCTGCTGTTTGCCGCCAACCGCGCATCACAGCAGCGGGATCGGCACTGAAGAAACGCACATAAATCGAGCCTTGGGTCGTTTGTCGCGCAAATTTCCATGGCAGGCCAAGGCTTCGCGGTTGGTCCGAAAATAGAGTGAACGCACTCTGCACAGCGGCCAGCACGATGGCGATAGTGCGGAGACTGATTCGATCCTCCGTGCGAACGGCGGCATTCGTTACCGCTTCGTATCCCAGAAGGATGGCGGCAAACATCACCCACAGTCCCGCCCCGCCATCGGGCCAGCGATTCCAAGCACCCCAGAAAAAATCGACGGCGGCCATCGGCAGCAGAAATAACAGGACAAAGCTTCCACGTCCGCCATCCTTAGACTTCAGCGCGGCCAGCACCAAAAAAGTCAGCAACAGGGGCGAGACCATCACCACCCAGCGCAGGAAATTTGGTGCGATATAGAGACAGGGTGTCCAACCCCCATCAATGCCGGACGGCCACCCATGACGAGTCTCCCACACGACCCAAACCAGCACCATCACCAGCATCGGCAGAAGCACCCCGCCGATTTTCCTCCAGTCGGATTTCAACACCTGTCGGTAACCGCTCCAAGGAGTGCCCAGCCATGCCAAAGTCACCAAAACGATCCCAAAAATGAGCGCGGGCTGCACCAATACCGCAGCGGCTAAGCAAGCGCTGGCAATCCAGCGATCAACGCGCCCCGCCGCCGCGTCCCGCGTTCCCAGCATTCGCAATAGGCCAAACAAGATGAACGGATTTAACACCGTCGCAGGCGTCAGCGTAACGGCGATCAAATTGAAAGCTGGCACCATGTTCAAAATGACCACCGACCAACTGGCCACCGCTGCATCGTAGAGGCGGCGGGACACCTGCCAGAGCAGCAGCGAAGTCCATAGCGCAGCAAAAGGCGCTATCATCCTTACCCCCATCTCCCCGGCCCCACCGATCCACGTTGTCAGGCGCACAATACACACGAGCAAGGGGCCGCAGCCCTCAAAGCCCAGCCATTGCCCAAGATGCACCCTGGTGGCGATCAAGGCCTCATCCGGGGATAGCTCCTGGACAGGCAACAGCGCTAGCCGCCACAAAGTGAGCAGCCCGAGGCCGATGAGAAGAAAGCGCTGACGCTGCATGACGAAGGTTGCCAAAAGGATCGAAGTATCGCAATTTCTCAATTGAATAGAGCCGCTGCGGTCCATGTCAAAGCAGCATCGACTTTTCTGTGCTCTTCATTCACCACCCCCACCCACCCAAAAACGCCATGAACCGCCGTTTCTTTGCCCTGACCACCGCCGCTGTGGCCCTCCTTTCCCCAGCTGTCTGCCGCGCCGAAGACCCGCCACCCACAGCGGACGAGGTTCTGAGGTTGGTGCGGCTGAGCTACGCACTCCAGGATTACAGCTTGACGGGCCAACTCCGCGATGACGACACCGGCGCAACTCAGGCGTTTCAGTTGACCATGTCCCAGCAGGTGATCCGCTTCCGATTTAGCAATCCAAACGAGATCATCAATCTGGACCTAGCCACCTCCCCACCGACGCTTTCCCGCGTCATTCCCGGCGGCAAGCAGGAGGTGCCACTCTCCATGCTGGGCGCACCTGTGCGCGGAATGGCGGTGAGCTACGAAGACCTCGCCTTGCGGTTCTTGGATTGGCCCAATGGCCAAATGCTGGGCGATGAAAAAGTCTCCACAGTGAAGTGCTGGAAGGTTCGCGTGACCACTCCCGATGGAGCTGGAGCCTACGGGACCGTGGATGTTTGGGTGCACCAGGAAAGCGGTGGCATGGCCCAAATGGAGGCATACGACCGATCAGGAAAGAAGATCAAGCGCTTCCAAGTGCGAAAAATTCAAAAGGCTGGGGATGCCACCGTCCTCAAGGAAATGCGCATCGAGACCTTTGACCCAGCCTCTGGAAAAACCGTCGCCCGCACCTACATGAGCATGGACAAGCCGGAAAAAAACTGAGCGCTGCAAAACCATGAGCCGTCAAATCGTCGCCCTCAGCATTTTGTGGATCTCCGCTCTAGCGGCGGTTGGCAGGGCCAAAGAAGATCCACCACCGACAGCAGATGAGATCATGCGCGTCGTGCGGATGAGTTACGTCAATCAGGACAGCAAGCTCACTGGCAGACTACGCGACACTGAAAACGGTGCGGATCAACCCTTCGAGCTAACAATGGCCCAGCAGGCGATCCGATTCCGCTTCAGCGACCCAAACGAAATCGTCAATCTCGACCTTAGCACCGCGCCACCGACCCTTGCCCGTGTGGTGGCCGGAAGTAAGGAAACGGTGCCTGACACACAACTCAGCGCCCCGATTCGCGGGATGGCAGTCAGCTATGAGGACTTGGCCATGCGGTTTTTAGACTGGCCGAATGGAAAATTGCTCAAGTCCGAAACCGTCAGTCTCGCAAAATGCTGGAAGGTTCACGTTGCCGCCCCAGACAATGTAGGGTCGTATGGCAGCGTAGATTTGTGGGTCCACCAGGCCAGTGGGGGTCTGGCGAAAATGGAGGCTTATGATCGAGCAGGAAAGCTCATCAAACGCTTTGAAGTGCGGGGCACGCAGAAGGCTGGCGACGCCATGATACTGGAGAAAATGTTGATGGATACCGTGGACCCCGCCTCCGGCAAAAAGCTCGCAAGAATCATCATGAGCATAGACAAGCCAAGGAAAAACTGATTTCCTAGCAATCCCCCTGCATTTAATCCAGCGCTTTGAATCAACCGACCTCCAGCTCCGGACGCACGCCACCCGTGATTCGCGACCACGAAACGATCCGCATGATCGGTCGTGGCGCCTTTGGTGAAGTGTGGATTGCCCGCAGCGTCACCGGCGTGATGCGGGCGGTGAAGGTCGTCTGGCGAGACGACTATGACCACTCTGACGCCTTCGAGCGGGAGTTCGAAGCCATCAAGCGATACGAGCCCATCTCCCGTCGGCATGAGGGTCTCGTCCCCATTCTTCAAGTCGGCCGCAGCGATGAAGAGGGATTTTATTATTATGTGATGGAACTGGCGGACGATCTCAATAACGGACGCGAGATCGATCACACCACCTACAAGCCGCACACTCTTGGTGGGCAAATGCGGCGCGACAAGCGCATCAGCGCGGCCCAGTGCATGAAGCTGGGTACCCACATTGCGGAAGCACTGCACTACTTGCATGGCAATAAACTCATCCACCGCGACGTCAAACCATCAAATCTGATCTACATTGATGGCACATGGCGGCTGGCAGATATTGGCCTCGTCGCACTTTTGGGCCAGCGCAGTTTTGTCGGCACGGAGGGCTTCGTTGCCCCCGAAGGTCCAGGTTCCGCCGCCTCAGACATTTTCAGCCTGGGAATGGTTCTCTACGAGGCCAGCACGGGCAAGGACCGGCTAGATTTCCCAGACGTTCCGTCTTGCTCCGAGACGGGCGAGCGCCTGGACGTTTGGCGGCGCCTCAATCGCGTGACCTGCCGCGCCTGTGCCCCCAAGGCGAAGGATCGCTATGAGACCGCCCACGAAATGGCGCTGGATCTTCTGGGAGAACCCCTACCCTCCCGCAGGCGCGGCATTTATTGGGCCGCTGCGGGCGTCTCCGCCCTGGTGCTCGCCACCGGGTTCGGCATGTGGCTGGCGCAGTCGCCCAGCAGTCGGGAGATGCTTGGCATCCGCACCGCAGCCCCCTTGCTGACGATCACATCAGATCCGCCGGGCGCTGTCGTATTCGCAGCCGAAGAAAATCTTGGCGTCACTCCACTGGAAATCAAGCCACGCGAAGGAGTCCCTGTCATCTACCAGCTTCGACTTTCTGGCTATCGGCACCAGGAGATCGAGCACATCGCGCAAAGTGGCGAAAAGTTTGTCGCTGACATCAAACTAGAAAAATCCATTCTCCCCCAAGCAGGTGAACGCTGGGTAAATAGCATTGGCATGGAATTCAAGCCGCGCAGCGGGGGCCATGTCACTGTCGCACCGGTAGAGATGCGATTCTTCAAGCAGTTTCTGGAGGCCTCCAATCGATCCTTCGAAGGTAAAGTCGTCCGCTCTACACAACCCCAAAACGGCCGCCCCAGCTACATCGTTGTCGCCCCAGTCGGCGACGCAGAAGCATTCCGCTACTGGCTCACTGATCTCGACCGCAACGCTGGTTTTTTGAGCCAAGAACATCACTACGAAGTGGAGCCCTTCTACTTTGTGGATGACGCATCCTCCCCCGACGAACCTGCGGATGGCCGCGAACCCGACGCTGAAAATGACGAGGCCAAAAACTGGCAGGCATTCCACCTTCGCGTCGTGCGCCAAACTTATGGAGTGGTCACCATTCATTCCGCACCAGACGGAGTGCGCGTCTATCAACACGACGAATTGCTCGGGCGCACGCCACTGGAGATTCCACGCGTGAAGGCTGGCTCATCAGAATTCGAGCTTCGTGAGGAGGGTTTCTCCGACACAGTGCTTGAAGGAGAAGTCAAGGAGGGCGAGATCCTCGAGCTTTACGCAAACATGGAAGCCAAAACCGGCATCTCTTATGGGCGCGAATGGCACAATGGATTCGGTGCTCTTTTTGTCCCCCTCGGGGATATCCTGATGGCCTCCGCAGAGACCCGCCGCAAAGACTACCTCGAATTCGCAAAAGCTACTGGCACCCGTAGACCCACAGGCATTGACGAAGCGGGCAATGCTGGTGGAAAAGCAGCGAGCCAGCCCGTGATCAGCATCACTCGTGATGAAGCCCGCGCCTTCTGCACATGGCTCACGGAGAGGGAGAGAAGTTCTGGATTGCTCACCGCAGAAGACACATACCGGCTACCCACCGATGAAGAATGGAGCCGTGCAGTGGGCCTTCCGCTTGAGCGTGGCAGCGATCCTTCGCAGCGCAATGGTCGTATTCGCGGCATTTATCCGTGGGGTTTCGACTGGCCACCACCCAACAACACGGACAACTTTGCCGACCTCATCGGTGCGAGGCGTGCAGCCATGGAAAATGTGATTCCCGAATACGAAGACAAATTCCCCTTCCTCGCACCAGCCACGGCGCTCCCTGCGAACGAACATGGATTGCGCGGCCTTGCAGGAAACGTTTCGGAGTGGGTGGACACCGATTTCGAGACCGCACCCACACCATCACCGACGACGAGCACCCCTATCACAACACCTGCGAAGTCGCCGCTCGGCACCGTGCGCGGCGGGAACTGGCGCAGCGCAACGCAGGAAGAACTACTCTCTTCCGCACGCATCCCCGTGCCGCCAGACACGCGCCGCAACACCATCGGATTCCGATGCGTCGTCAGCCGCATTCCCCCAAAGGAGTAGCTCACTCACTCCTTGCTGATTGCCTCATCGAGGTTCAGCAACATCAGGCAAAGGCTTGTCCACGCGGCGTGTTCAGTGGCATCAATGTGCCTGTCTGACTTCGACTCTCCCACGCCAAGGAGTTTCTCTGCGCCCGCAGTGTCCGCCGCATGCTGCTTTCGGAGGCGTCCGAGTTGCGCAGTAAGCACAGCCAATTCTTCAGTTCTTGGCAAACGCGATGTCACGCGCTGAAAGCCCTCTTGCAACGCCGAGATGTCGTTGCCTGGATGCGCTAAGAGCAGCCCTTGCGCCATCGCTCTAGCCGCCTCGACAAAGGTCGTATCATTCAGCGTCACCAAAGCATGCAGCGGCGTATTGGTGCGGATCGCACGTACATAGCATGTCTGCCGCGCCGCATTGTCGAAAATCATCGTTGGCCCGACTATGCGACGCCAAAAGGTGTACAACGTCCGGCGATAAAGCGCATCGCCTGTATCCGGCTTATAACTCTTTTTGCCAAACGTCGCCTCTTCCCAAATGCCTTCCGGCTGATATGGCTTCACTGAGGGTCCGCCTTGTTTTTCCTTGAATAGCCCAGACACCATCAGGGCTTGATCCCGAATCATCCACGAAGGCATCCGAAAGCGCGGGCCGCGTGCGAGCAGGCGATTCTCGGGATCCCGTTCATGGGTCGTGCCCACCGCACCTTCGGCCCCACTCTTGGAACTCTGTTTATAGGTGTCGCTCATCACAATCAAGCGCATCAGGGCTTTCACATCCCACCCGCTTTCGATGAATTCCGCAGCCAACCAGTCCAACAATTCGCGATGCAAGGGCACCTCCCCCTGTACCCCAAAATCTTCCACCGTCTTCACCAAACCACGGCCCCAAAATCCCTGCCAAAAACGATTCACCGTTACCCGGGCGGTGAGAGGATTTTCGCGACTAACAATCCATTTAGCAAGACCCAGGCGATTCGCTTCTGCCCCAGCAGGAAGAGGCGGCAAACTGGCAGGAACACCCGCAGACACCTTTGTGGTCGTCGCATTATCGTAGGCCCCTTTGACCAGCATAAACGTATCGCGCGGCGTCGGTAATGTGTCCATCACCATGACCTTCGTCACGTTGTTCGTCGCAGCGACACGTTCGCGAACGGCAACCAGCAACTTCTCCAGCAGTTTCGCATACGCGGCATCGTGGTCCTTGAAGTAGCTCACGGCTTCCAGTAGCGGATCTACCCCACGTTTCGCGGGTTCCGTCTTGGCGATGTAAGCAGGAAGATTCCCCGGCAGGTCCGCAGCGGCGGATTCGGTCAAAGGCTTGCCCACTGGACGCGGGAACTTTTTCAGTTCAAAAGCCACCACTTCGCGGGCAACAGCGTTGACGCGGATCGTCGCCTTGCGAACCCGCTCAGCGTCGTCAGCAGTCGAAAGATCCATCGCTGGGGCAGCTTGTCCCGTCCGCCCTTTGCCGTCTTCGCTGGTTTGGTTGAAGTAATCGTAAAGCGCGTAGTAGTCCCGCATCGTCAGCGGATCAAATTTGTGATCATGACACTTGGAGCAACCCATCGTCAGCCCAAGCCAGACCGTTGAGGTTGTCTCGACCCGATCCATCACATTCTCCACGCGAGTCTCCTCCGCGATGCGCCCCCCCTCCCCATTGATCATGTGATTGCGATTGAATCCCGTGGCCAATTTTTGCTCCGTGGTAGCCTGCGGCAACAAATCACCCGCCAATTGCCAAATCGTGAATTGGTCGAACGGCATGTTGTCGTTGAGCGCCCTGACAACCCAATCCCGCCATGGCCACATCGTGCGTTCGGGGTCTCCTTGATAGCCATTCGTGTCCGCATACCTCGCCGCGTCCAGCCAATCCCATGCCCACCGCTCGCCAAAGCGAGGAGAGGCCAGCAACCGATCCACAAGTCGTTCATAAGCGTCGGATCGAGCATCTGCAACGAAGGCTTGCACCTCGCTTACAGTTGGCGGCAACCCAGTGAGATCGAGACTCACCCGACGAATCAACGTCTCCTTTGCCGCTGGCGGCGACGGCCTCACCCCTTCCACTCTCAACCTCGCGAGCACCAAGGCATCGATTGCGCCCGCGCGATCAATTCCTGCTGGCAACGCCGGTTTTTGGATCTTCTCGAAGGCCCAGTGTTTGCCCCAGACGGCTCCGCCATCAATCCAGCGCTTCAAGAGTTGCTTCTGCGCATCGGTGAGGTGCAAATTACTCTTTGGCGGCGGCATCACATCATCTGCATCGTTTGAATACAGGCGCTTCACCAACTCGCTTGAATCTGGCTTACCCGGCACAATCGCGATGTCTCCATCCTTGTTGGCACTCTTTGCAGACCGCTCATCATCAAGCCGCAGATCCC
>CAZCAL010000044.1:0-16809 GCA_964496625.1 uncultured Verrucomicrobiaceae bacterium
ATCAGCGACGGTGAGGGCCAAGACAACGCGACCCGACAGACGCACTACGAACGGTTGGAGGCTGCATCGTTTGATCCGGAATCGCCAAACCGCCGTAATGATTGGGGCTACCGACCAACGACAACATCTTTTGTAGCGGCCTCATTTGGGTTGGGTTCGGGAGCGTGACCGACGCACCAAGACGAGCGTACAGATGGATGGAAGTAGGACAAACAGAAGAAGGTTCATCGGGTACGCCAAGATGACTGTGGGGCCGACAAAATCTAACCACGGCGAGGTGGGACTGTTTCTTTGGAGAACAACGGTGGGAATGGGCCAACCGTGAAATCGGGTGTTTGGGCTTACGTAGTGGACGCAATGAAACGTCGTGAAGTAGGCGGCGATGGCGGCGGCGATGGCGGCGGCGGGGAAACAGCAAAGGTAGAGAACTCGCACCCACCGGGGAGTGCGCCCAGACAATGCAACGATGGCTGCCCAAACCACCAGCGCGACCGCCAAGAAAAATGCGATGATGATTGCGGCTGCCACTCGATTTCTTTCGGTTAAAGGGGGATGTGTGATGAAGCCTAGCCAGTTGAGGGTGAACAATTTTGTCCGGCACGTCAACACCGTTATGGGCAACAGATCACGGTCGGGGACCAATGGAGTTTCGGCTTCAAGGGTATGGGTTATCACACAAATGCGGAGAATCGACGAATCTAGCGGTGGTTTTGCCGCCTTTAGGCGTGCTATTCACCCAAAAAGGTGTGTTCGTGAAATTCGGCATCGGCGGGCGTGTCGGTTTTACAGTGGCTTCCCAACGGGTTTCTAGCTGCCCGATCTGCTGCAATGGCTCATTTTCAGCGATTTACGCTGTTTTGGCGATTCAGATGGAAGGGGGCTCCGACTCTCGGAATACCCCTGACGGCGGAGGTCTAGCTACTTTTTGAGCTCTTCCATCGTCCACATGGCGGTGCGGGTGCCGTACTTCTTGCGGAGGGATTCGATGAGCTTGGCGTCGACGGGGGAGGCGTTGTGCTCCCAGTCTGCCTCGCGGCGGATGTAGGTGAGGACGCCAGCGATGTCTTCGTTGCCAAGGGCCATCAGCGGAGGCATGGCGAGATTGAAGGTGCGACTGCCAACCTTCAGCGGTCCGGCGAGACCATTGAGGATGATGCGGGCGGGCACCTCGGGCTTGCCAAGCACCCACTCGCTATCCACGAGCGGTGGCGCGAGGCCGTCCAGCCCGTAGCCATGGGTCTGGTGGCAGGCGGCGCAGAGGGTGGTGTAGATGATCTTTCCTTTTTCGTAGAGGGCGGTCTGCTCCGCCGTGAGGGGGACGATCTTGGGTGGGGTGGGGGCACCAGGTTTGCCGGGCCAGGCGAGGCGGGCGGCCACGAGGGCAAAGTCCTTGGGACCGGCGAGTTTTTGCAACTGGGCTAGGGCGGGTGGTTCTTGATCGAGCCACAGCAACTTTGCCGGGATCTTGGACTTGGCGTCTGCCTTGGCACCGAGCCCCTTGACGATGGCGCGCTGGGCGGCATCGCCTTTCGGTAAGGAGGCGGCGAGGTCCACCAACTCCGCGAAGGGCTGGGTCTTGTTGGCCATGGCAATGAGCCCGGCGAGGGCCTGCAACACTGGGGCGATGGTGGCGCCGTTCTCTTTGGAGAGCAACCTTGCAAAGGCGGCCTCCCGTCCGCGCAGGCCAGTGAGGGTGCCTTCGCGGATCAAGGTATTGCCAGCATGTTGCGCCAGGAGCTTTGCGGCGGCGGCATCTGCCTCTGGTAGATTGAGGGAGGTGAGCTTGATGGCGAGCTGGGCGAGGACGGTGATGTCCTCTTCGCTGGTGAGGGCGATGAGGTCGGGTGCGAGCTCGCGGCTGGCGACTCGGACGGCGGCGGCGCGGACTCGTGCATCCGTGTCGTGCATGGCGGCGCGCGCGAGGTCCGGCGTGAACATCGTGAGGCCATCGAGCGTCCAAAGCGCGTGGAGCCTGGCGAGGGGCGCGGCTTTTGCATCCTGCAGTGCCTTTGTCAGAGCGGGCACGGCCTGGGCTCCACCGGCCTCCACCAGCAAGCGCTGCGCGGTATCGCGCACCCAGCCGTTGGGGTGGGAGAGCATGGCGACGCGGTCTGCGGCGGTGGTGGGCAGCTTCACGGATTGCGGGCGGTCTTTGCTGTCCGCCACGATGCGCCAGATGCGACCACGATCGAAGGGCTCCTCAAGCTTTCTGGCCTCGATATTGGCGATGAGGTAGTGGGTGAGGAAGCTGGTGTGCTGGATGATGCCGCGATACATGTCCACGACATAGAGCGCACCGTCGGGGCCATCCGCTGCCTGCACGGGGCGGAAGCGCTCATCGGTGGAGCGAAGGAATTCGGTGTTCTTGGAGACGTTCTTGGCACTGAGAAGGCCGTCGTTTTCTTCCATCACAAAGCGTTTCACAAGATTCGCGGATGGCTCTGGGATGAAGGCGTTTCCCCGGTAGGCGGCAGGGAAGGCGTCGCCGCGATAGATCAGCGCGCCGCAGGTGGCGGTGGGTTTTGCCAGGGTGCCGTCGCTACGCAGGGTCTTGGCATCGTAACCGCGATTCACGCCGGGTGTAGGGTGCGCAGGCCACACGGTCTGATCTTTGGCGAGCTGGGAATTGATCGAGCTAGCAGTGCGCAGCAGGGGGTTGCGGGAGAAGGCCTCGGTGGGGAGGAGATCTGCGCGGAGGAAGTCGGAATTGTAGTTGAAGTAGAGCCGCCCCACATCGTCCTGGCAGAGGCCCCACTGGCCGCGTCCGAGGCCGGAATCCTTCAACCACTGGCCACCGCGTAGCTTGAGCCGGGTGCCGTAGCCGGCGGCCCAGATGGCGTTGTCCATGGCCCAGATCGGGGTATTGGCCATGTGCTCGGGCTGTCCACCCTTGGTGCCAAAGTCACTGGTCACCACTTCCTTCACGTCTGCCTTGCCATCGCCATCGGTGTCTTTGCAAAAGAAGAGATTGGGCGGCTCCGCCACCAAGGCACCGCCGTTCACAGCCAGCACAGAGCGCGGCATGACGAGACCATCCAAGAACACGCTGGCCTTGTCCATGCGGCCATCGCCATCGGTGTCTTCCAGAAGGGAGATGCGCCCGGTGGGTTGGTCTTCGCCCTTACCGTCCATGTCGTGCATGTAGCCGCGCATCTCGACAACGTAAAGCCGCCCCTGATCATCGAAGCTCATCGCGATGGGAGATTGGATCATCGGCTCGCAGGCCACCAGCTCGACATGGAAGCCGGGCTCAATCTGGAAGTCCCTCAGCGCTTCCTCTGGAGAAAGCGGCGTGGGAGGCGGCAGATTGAACTTCAGCTCGACCTTCTCAGGCCCAGCATTTTTGGTGTGCAGCGCCAGAGCGCAAAGTGGAGCGGCGCAGACAGCGGCCAGGAGTAGGTGGGGGATACGTTTCATCAGCTGACAATTTGGGGGGCCAATGGGAACGATTGGCAGGTCCCAACCTTGTCAACGAAGTGAGCTCAACTCCGCGTCACGCTCTCATGCAGGTTCAGCAACACACGCGCGACGTGGGTCCAGGCGGCGACTTCTGCTTTGTTGAGGGCGGCGGGGACGGGGGCGGCTCCGGTTTTGAGGAGGGCTTCCGCGGCGGCGGGATCAGTCTGGTAGGTGGCTAGGTTTTGATCCACGATCTTGCGCAGGGTTTTGGATTCCTCCGCAGTGGGATCGCGCTGCAATGCCTGCTGCCAAGCCCAGGCGATGCGTTGGTCTGGCGTGCCTTGGCACTCGCTGACGATGCGGGCGGCGAAGGCGCGGGCGGCCTCGACATACGTGGGATCGTTCAGCAGGACAAGCGCCTGCTGCGGGATGTTGGAGCGGTTGCGCTCTGCGGTGCATTCCTCGCGGCTCGGTGCGTCAAAGGCTAGCATGGAGGGATGAAGAAAGCTGCGCTGCCACCAAGTGTAGAGGCCACGGCGGTAGAGACCTTCGCCGCTGTCATTCTGCCACTCGCGCACGGGGAAATTGAGGTTCTCCCAGTACTTCGCTGGCTGGTAGGGCTTCACGCTGGGGCCGCCGATCTTGGGAACGAGGAGGCCAGCGATGCTGAGGGCGTTGTCGCGGACGAGTTCGGCATCGACGCGGAAGGCGCTCTGCCGGGCGCACTCGCGGTTGTAGGGATCTGCGGCCGTGAGTTCGGGCGTGGATGTCGAGGTCTGACGGTAGGTGTGGCTGGTGACGATGGTGCGCACCATGTGCTTCATATCCCAGCCGCTGTCCATGAACTCGCAGGCCAGCCAGTCGAGCAAGGCGGGATTCGCAGGGGGCTCTCCCTGCGCGCCGAGATCATCCAGGACCTTGCTGAGGCCGATGCCAAAGAACTGCTTCCACATCCGATTCATCACGGTGCGGGCAGTGAGCGGATTTTCGCGGGAGACAAGCCATTTGGCGAGGTCGAGACGATCAGGATCACGACCTTCGAAGCTTGGCTGCGGCAGGTAGCCAGGCAGCGCCGGCTTCATCACCTCGCCAGTCTCGTCCATCCAGTTGCCACGTGGGAGGATGCGAACGGTGCGCTTGTTCGTGGTGCTGACGGTGACAAGGCACTTCGGCAGTGGATCGTAGAATGCTTTGCGCTCGCGCTCCGCCTTCGTGACGGCGTCGCGTTCTGCCTTGTAGAGCTGCGTGACTTTGCTGCGGAAGTAGTCCTCCACAGACTGGTTCTGTTTTGCGTTGCGATCCTTGGCTGGCTTCTTGACGACGGCGACGATCTGCTGAGCGGCCTTCTTATCCGCGTCTGAGGCCTTTGAATCCGGGGCCAGTTCTGCAAGCACCACCTTTTTGGCGGCGACCTCTTTCTCCCACTGGTTTTGCGCTTCCTTGAGTTTGGGCAGCACGCTGTTCAGCTTCTTCTTCGCCTCGGCCACGGTGGCATCCAGGGCGGCCAGCTTCTTTTCGTCGGCAGCGCTGGCTACGACCATGCCGTCTTCGCGCTTGCCGATGATGGGTTCTTGGATGTCTGCAAAAAAGGCACCAAGAGCATAGAAGTCGCGGGTCTTGATGGGATCGAATTTGTGATCATGACATTGGCAACAGCCTGTCGTTTGACCCATCCATGCAGCACCGATGGCACGCACACGATCTGTCAACATGCGGGCTTCATAGTCCTTCGGCTGGGCACCGCCCTCTTCAGTGGAAAGGAGCAAGCGATTGAAGGCAGAGCCGACGCGGGTCTCTTGATTGGCATCCGGCATGAGGTCTCCAGCGATTTGCTCGATGGTGAAGCGATCAAATGGCTTGTTGTCATTGAAGGACTTGATGACGTAGTCGCGGTAGGGCCAGACATTGCGTGGTGTGTCGCTATGATAGCCAATGGTATCCGCAAAGCGCACCACATCCAGCCAACCGATGGCCATGCGTTCTCCAAAGTGTTGATCCTTCATCAAGCGATCCACCAGAGCTGCATAGGTCTTTTCTGACTTGTCGGCTCCGTAGCTTTTTTCAAAGGTTGCGACTTCCTCCGGTGTGGGCGGTAAGCCCAACAAATCGGAATAAAGCCTGCGAATCAGGGTGCGTGCGTCTGCCTCTGCGGATGGCCGCAAGCCCGCCTCGGTCAGTCGGCGCTGGACCAAGACATCAATGCCGTTTTTGCCTTCAGGAATCGCGGCCTTCACAGGCGTTTCATACGACCAGTGTTTCTGGTATTCGGCTCCTTGGGCGATCCAACGTTTGAAGATCTCCTTCTGGCGCGGCGTCAGCTTCTTGTGAGAATCTGGCGGCGGCATGAGGTCATCTTCATCACTGGTGGTGATGCGTGCGATGAGTTCACTGACGTCTGCTTTGCCTGGGACAAAGGCCTCTGCTTTCAGCGCTTCTTCGCGAATGTCGAGCCGTAGCTTTGCTTCGCGGTGCTTGGGATCAGGACCGTGGCAGTAAAAACAATTGTCTGAGAGCACCGGCAGCACATCGCGGTTGAACTGAATCTTAGCCGGAATGGGAGGCTCGGCAGCAGTCGCGACGATGCTGGTGAAAAGGAGAACTGAAAGGGGACGGATCATGATCTGAGGAAAGGACGAAATGGAAGGGGGGAGACTTACGACAAGATGGGCTTGATCACCTTGGCTCCTTCGACGCCGCTGAGGCGGGCATCGAGGCCTTGGAATTTGAAGGTAAATGCGTCAGAGTCGATGCCAAGCTGGTGAAGCATCGTGGCATGGAGATCATGCACGGTGGTGATGTTTTCCTGGGCAGCGTAGCCGAGATCATCGGTGGCACCATAGGAGATGCCGCGCTGAACACCTGCCCCGGCTAGCCACATCGACATGGCCTTGTTGTGATGATCCCGCCCGATGGGGCCTTTGTTGCCCTGCGCCATCGGTGTGCGGCCAAACTCACCGCTAAAAACAATCAACGTGTCTTCAAACATGCCGCGCTGCTTGAGATCAGTGATCAGGGCGGCGCAGGCGCGATCCACCTCCGCAGCCCTCAGGGGCAATTCCTCGCGAAGGAGGCTGTGGTGATCCCAGTCCCGATGATAGAGCTGGATGAAACGCGTGCCACGCTCCGCTAACCGCCGCGCCAGCAGGCAGTTCGAGGCAAAGGAACCATCACCGGGTTGGCAACCGTATAGCTCCAGCGTTTTCGGGCCTTCACTGCTGACGTCCATCAATTGCGGGACGCTGGTCTGCATCTGAAAAGCCATCTCGTATTGAGCGATCCGCGTCGCGATCTCTGGATCGTGCACGATGGCTTCATGCTGACGATTGAGAGCATTGATGGCTTCAACATCCGTGCCTTGGGTCTCCCGAGTGATGCCGTCTGGGCTGGTCAAATACAGCACGGGATCGCCCTGCGAGCGCAGCTGGACGCCCTGGAACTTGGACGGTAAAAACCCACTGCTCCACTGCCGGGCAGCAATGGGTTGAGGCGAGCGTCCTTTGCCGGTGGACATCAGTACGACAAAACCGGGCAAATCCTCCGCCATGCTGCCAAGACCATAAGTGACCCACGCACCCATGCTGGGACGACCAGCGATCTGCGCCCCCGTGTTCATGAACATGTGGGCAGGATCGTGATTGATCGCGTCCGTCGTCATCGACCGGATGAGGCAAATCTCATCAGCCACGGAGCCGATGTGCGGCAGCAGCTCAGAGAGTTCCATGCCGCACTTCCCGTGTTTCTTGAAGGAGAACATCGGACCTTTGCACACGAGCTTTTGTCCCTGGAGTTGTGCCAGTTGCTGACCTGCGGTGAAGCTCTCCGGCATCGGCTTACCGTCCATGGCCGCGAGCTTCGGCTTGTAATCAAAGAGTTCCAATTGCGATGGCCCACCCGCCATCGTTAGCCAGATGACGCGCTTCGCTCTCTGGGGGAACGGCAGCGATCCCAGCACGCCACGCGAAGGTGCGGCGTGCAATCCTTCTGGGCGCAATAGCGATGCCAATGCCACGGCTCCAAGCCCCTGGGCACCGCGGCCCAAGAACGCGCGGCGGGTCTGTTGGGAGATGTAGTTCGTAAACGTCGATTGCATCAAAAGGAAACGAGCCAGACTGACCAGACATTGCGCCAGCTCAACCAATGATGAGATGTGCCAAACTTTGGCGCAGGATTGTGCGGTCTTGCGCTGTCTCACTTTCCACATCATCCTCACTCTCCATGAGTGGCATCGTCGGACATTCCCTGTATGCAGTCCTGGGCCTAAAGGCTGCGGTCAAGCGACGGTTGCCACTGGCGCGAGTGGCAGGGCAGCATTTCGCCAGTTATGTGGCGGGTGCTTATCTGGGCAGCGATATTCAGACGATGCCGGAGGCGGTGTGTGTGGATACGGGTCGGGATGTGGGCTACGGCACGGTGCCAATCGCAAAGAGCCCGATCACGGGTGGTGAAGTGCGGCCTTTTGTTTTGCAGACGCCGCTGGGGGAAATGAGGCCAAAGGAGGTGCATGATCGCTTCTACGGTCGCGCCCATTTGGTGTTTGGGTGGACGGTGAGGGAGAAGTCTCTGCTGGTGCCGTGGGATCACTTGCCAGACTACTTCGCCGCTGTGTGCGAAGATGTGGTTGCGCTGTTTGGACCTGGGGAGCGTTCACTGGCTTATGTTCTCGGTTGGATCGTGCATGTCGTCAGCGATAGCATGATCAAGGGCGTGCAACCGGGGGTGGATCTGAAGCTGGTGGATGGTCGCTACACACCGCGCAATCGGCCTGTCCAGGATCTGGTGAGCTTTCACGAGATCGGCATCCGGGAGTTTCATCTGAATTGGCCTGCTCTTTTTGCAGATCTGGCAGCGACTCCAGTGGAGCCAGTGCAGCTGCACTACATGCGCTGCACAAGGGCCGCTGGAGCGCTGGGTGGGATGTTCAGCGACGGCTGGAAGCCGGAGAGCGAAGAGACGCTGCGAATCGTGCTGGCAGAGAATCGCCGCTGGGTGCGTCATCATGCGGAGGAGGTACTTCAAAGTCTGCAACTGATGGATGGCGAATGCTCTGCGGAGATGCAGGACCTTTCAGGCTTGCGCTACGCGGAGATGATCGCTGCAGCAGAGGCGGCACACTTTCGTCATGCGCTCTGGCAGATCGGCGAGGCCATCGCCGAGATGTTTGTGGCGACGCAGCAGCGGTCAAAAGTGCTGAATGGATTGGCGCGTGACGTAGGTCCCGGCTGGGAAGACATTTCCCATCGTTGGCAGATGCGCTGACGGCGGACTTTGGCGACATCGGCAAGGTCCTGCTGCGGTGCCAATCTCCATCAGGAGGGAGACAAATCGTCTGGAGGTCACACAAGACTGAGGAAGTGCTTACATTGTCCTTAACAGGAGATGATTGACGTAAGACGGGAGAACTATTTATGGTAATTATATGACATCGATCTTAGCGCTTGTTGCCGTGTTGGCCTTTGCAGCGAGTTCCTGGCTCCTGGGGACCGGGGTAGGTGGGCAGAAGGGAGACCGACTTTGGTGGGTCATGTCTGTGATTGCTTTGACAGTCTTGAGTTTTGCTACACTGGCGATTTATGTGCGGGAGCTGCAGTTCATGCCTCCGTTCTCTTGGCTGGTGAATGGGAGTAACAGACGGCTTTGTTTTGCCATCGTCCTGCCATTTTTGATTGGTGTCTTGTCAACCCGTGCGACGGGACAGAATCTGCGGAGTGGGTTGCGCATCTTCAACATGCTGGCGCTAACCAAAGCGGGCTTGATTCCTGCTATCGCTCCAATGGGAGCTAGTGCAGAAGTCGCTGCGCTCCGTAACGTGGTCGATAGCGACGGAGTCTGCCGTCAACAGACTTGGTTTACTAATGGGGCAGCCGCTGCGGCGACAGCATTGCGGCGGGTCGGTGTCAGAGCGACCGAGAGTGAACTGGCGATCACACTGGGAGCTTCAAAATATGCGGGAACGCGCGATGATGTTCTGGCGTATGAACTGGCCAACCGTTACGACAGTGCTGACCTGACGATCAGTCATCGCTTTTTACAGGGGATCGATAAGTTACGGATTTGGCCGGTTTCGATCGCCGTGCTGAAGCTGGGACCGTTTCTTGACCGCTATGTCGTCGTATTAGAGGTGAATGACGACAGTGTGGTCGTAGCAGATCCTCTCGTCGGAAAACAGACGGTTCCGCGCGATGAGTTTGAAGCCACTTGGCGCCGTATCGCCATTGTTTTCAATACAGTGCGGCGCGGATAGTCGCTATTTTGGAGCATCCAGCAGGCCGATGCTTTGCATCCATTCTCCGCAGCGTGCAGGCCAATCGTTGATCGGGTTCCCGGCCTTTCTCATCCCAAAACCGTGACCACCTTTGGAGCAGATGTGGAGTTCCGCAGGGATACCGAGGCGTTTGTATTCGAGATAGAGGCTCGTCATCGCGATGGGATTGGTGCCATCGTCGTGGGCGCAGGCGAGGAACATTGGCGGTGCGTCTTTCGGCACCGTAAAACCCGTCTGAAACTTCGTGGGCTCTTTGAAGTCCATAAAGCCGCCGCCATAAATCATGACCGCGAAATTGGGGAGAGCACTTTCGACGTCATGTTCGGCATGGATGGCATAGCTGCGTGGTCCACGATCACAGGCAAGGTGGGCGAGAAGGTTGCCGCCTGCACTGAAGCCGAGAACGCCGATTCGAGCGGGATCGATGGCCCATTCGCTGGCACGATGACGCAGCAGCCCGATGGCGCGTTGGGCATCCTGCACTGGCTTCTCGAAAGGAGCGGCTTCATCGCGAGTTGGGGTGCGATAATTCAGCAGCACTCCGGTGACTCCAAGGGTGTTTAGCCACTCGCAGACCTGTGTGCCTTCGTGGATCGCGGAGAGAAATGCATAGGCTCCGCCTGGCGCGACGATGACGCAGGCACCGTTCGGTTTATCTGGTCTGTAGATGGCGATGGTTGGTTGGCTGATGTTGGTGACGGTGCTTTTTCCGGCGCGCGTCTTGATGAAATCAGCAGTCGCGGCGGATGGGGGCTGCATCTGCCCAGGTGGACCTTCGGGCCACAGCGGCAGAGTAATGGGTTCGGCACAAAAGACGGGCGTTGCGAGAATGAGGAGAAGCAGGGAGCGCATGGCGTGGCAGTGAAGAAAGCGTAAAACGCAGCTTTGCTGCCGGAATCTCTCACTGACTGATACGGAGCCGAATAAATAGTGGGCCGCCCGTCAGGGGAAAGTCGCGCCAGTAGTGCCCGTTTCCATCGGCCTGTTCTGTGGGGATGGCACTCGACCAATTCAGTGGTCCAGGCAGGCTGCTGGAAGTCTCAACCCCGTAGAACAGGCTGGGCTGATCCTTGCGATAGGTGAAGCGCAGATTGCCACCAGAGACGTTGGCTTTTGGCAAGGCTGCGGCGTCTCCTAGCGTGGGGTTCATTCCTTGGGAGAACTCCAAAAGATTGCTGGCGCTGTCTGCATCTGGATCGGCGAGCGCATCCGCCACACCTCCGCCATCGGGCAGGGCGAAGTACTGATCCCGCCAGGCCTGCCAGATTGTCATGAACTCGTGGAAGCCGATATCCACACGGTTGTTGGCCACTCTGGAGGCACCAAAGAAATCCTTCTCTGCGACGCCGGGGACGAAGGCTGGCGGGGGTTCACCACGATCACGACAAAACGAAGGATCGGCGAGTTTGAAGTCCGCTGGCGATGGGTTGGCGCTCGGTGTGCTGGTGACAAAGCCGGGAATGTTGAAGGCACTATTTGCTTCCCCTCCAATCGCCGTACGCCAAGCCGGAAGCCCGTAGTAGGACTGGTTGCTGCTGCCAGTCGGATTCAGGCCAAATTCGGCATCGCCAGCATTGCCGCTGAAGTAGTAGACGTTGTAGTCAAAGACGTTCCCTGGAGGAAAAGCCTTCTTCAGCGGGTCGGTGCCGGTGACGTAGTGGATGATCATCTGCCCACTTGAATTGGCCCAGACGATATTGTTTTTGAAGAGGTTGTTCTGGTAGTAGTACTGAATCGTCACCTGCCCGCTGGAACTTAGGGTGGTGTCGTTCTTGTAGAAGACGTTATTGGTAATTTGGCAATGATCGGTGATGCCTCGACCAGCATTGTAGCCGCCCATCGTCAGGCCTGAGGAGAGATTGTGACGAACCAAATTGTTGCGCAGGATGATATAGTCGGTGGCCCCTGTGGCGCTTTCACTGGCCAGCTCAATGCCGAAATTGCAGGAGTAGCAGTGGTTGCGCTCCACGACGATTTGGGTGCCGCCATCGACGTAGATCCCCGCTGCGGATTGATCACCCCCACCCGACACAAAATCGCCGCCGTAGCCAGGATTATACGCAGAATTAATGTTATAGACCGTGTTGCCGCTGCACACGCCGTTGCGGGCGCGGTCGATGCCGGTGGAAGTGGAACCTTCGTAACCGATGAAGTCGATGCCGATATTGTTGCAGTCGTGCACGACGTTGTTGCGCACCGCAAAATTTGCGACGTTGCCATTGAGGGAGACGGACTCGCTCTGACCAGTGCGGAGGTCATAGACTTCGTTTCCTTCGAGGACGAAGGCATCGATCGGCGTTGTGCCCGTTCCATAGATGGCGATGCCGAAACCATTCGCGCTCTGGTTGGTGCTGCTCTGCCAGATGTGATGGATCTTGTTACCGATGAGTTGGACGCCAGTTCCGGTGCCTTCCACTTGGATGCCTATGGGGATCCGTCCTCCGGCGGTGGTGGTGAAATTGCGGATCTCGAAACCTTGAATCACTAGATAGCTACCATCCGTGATGGCTACTAGGCCTTGGCGTCCACCGCTGGGTACGGTGATCGCCGCTCCGTCAATGACGGGGGCTTCGCCAGGATAATTGCGAACGGTGATTGGCAGCCCTGGGGCGCCGCTCTTCCCCGTTAAAATCAGTCTCTCGCCGTACACTCCACTGCGTGCGAAGAGGGTATCGCCCGCACTCAATTGCGACACAGAGAAGGTCAAGGTCAACCAGGGCTGGGCCTCCGTGCCGGGGTTGCCATTACTTCCTGACGGGCTGACGAACCGCTCAGCCGCGTGCAGAACACCGCTCAGCACCAAAAAAGTGCAAAGGAGTCGAGGAAGGCAGCGCATGATCCTGGCGGCGAAAGACCGCGCAAGGCTAGGAAGCCTGACGACGGGGAGCGACGCGGGCGGTTTTGGCTTTGGGAGCGCGTTGAGGGGCAGCAGGTGCTTCGGTGACAGGGGATGCTTCTCCACGCAGCTCGCGGAGTTCGCGGAGTTCGCGTTCGACTTCGGCGAGTCGGCGGGAGGTGGCGTCGAGTTTCTTCACAACGAGGCGCGCTACGAATTCATAGAGTGCGGCGTGGAAGGCCGGGTCTTCATCGCGCGGATGGATGTCTTGGAGGAACTTTTGGTCCACAGCGAGGCACACGGATGGTTCCGCCGCGACAACTGAGGCGAGGCGGCGGTCATGGTTGACGAGAGCGAGCTCGCCAAACACATCGCCTGACCGGGAGATACTGGTCACTTTTTTGCCGCCAATGCAGACGTCGAGAGCGCCGCTAAGAAGGATGTAGAAACGTGAGTCGATGCTGCCTTCGCGGATGATGTGATCGCCCACATCGCACTGGAGGAGGCTAGACGAATTCAAAACATCGTCCAGTTGCTCTTCATTGAAGGCATTTAGAAAAGGCACCGCCTGGAGAGAAGCTGGCAGCTCCCCTTCTTCGGGAATGTAGGCGAATTCTTTCATGGATTAGGAAGCACTATCTCAGATTGTAAACCGATTGAACAGCCAAATCTGGGCCACTTTCGCAAAATTGAGGTGGACAGGAGGTCATTTGGCAGCTGGCTGATTGGCCCAAAACTGCGCGGGAGACACCAGATCTTTACCTTCTTCGTCGAAGCGGGTGCCGATCTCTTGGAGTGGGAGGCTCTTCGCCACATCCATGCCCAGTTTGATGTTGGCAGGGGTGAAGACGAGGCGGGTGAGACTGGTCATGCCTTTGAGTGGGGTGAGGTCTTCCACAGGCGTCTCTGCGATGTGCAGACGCTGTAGAGCGCTGCCAGCAAGAGGTGATAGATCCTTTACGCGGGTGCCCTGCAAGGTGACGCTGACGAGCGGCATCCCAGCGAGAGCGCTGATGCTCTGGACGGGCGAGCCTGTCAGCCAGAGCATCTGAATGGGGCACTTCGCGAGGGGGGTGAGGTCGGCCACCTGTGTGCCGACGGCGTTGAACTCCTTCAAGGGCATCCCCTCCAGCGGCAGGATATCGCGAACGGGCGACCCTGAGATGTAGAGCTTCTCGAGCGGCATCCCACGCAGGGGAGAGAGATCTTGGACCGCCGTGTCCTCGATAAAAAGCTCCTGCAAGGGTTTGCCCCGCAGCACTTTAAGGTCGGTGATGCTTGTTCCCTTGATGTCTAGGCTGATGAGTGGCCAGCGTGCGGCGAAGCTCAGATCCGCAATTCCTGGGCCGTTTGCAGCGACGGCGATCACCTCGCCGTCTTCGATGCGAAATTGAGCGTCGCCTTGGTAGCTCGGATTGAAGTGCTTAATCTCCGCATGGACGAGGCCGTCATTCCAGACCAGCTTCTCCTTTTTCGGCTCAGCAGGAGCTGGGGCGGCTGCTGCTGGTGTCGGTGTCGGTGCGGCAGTGGGGGCTGGAGAGGCCTGCGGAGCAGCGGCTTCTTTGGGGCTGGTCTCCTTCCCGCATTGAGAAAGGAGGCAAACGCTCAGAAGAGAAGCACCGAAGGCAAGGGCACGGGTAGGATGGGAGAGTCCGTTCATAGCAAAGGCGGATCATGGCAGATGATAGGCCATGCAAGGGAAATATCTGTCCGTGCTTGGGTTGGGACGATCCATTGTCGTGGAACGGCGGATTTGTCTTTGCAAGATGCCGTGGATCATGTTTCATGGTTCAAATCTAAGCGTACATGGGCGATCAAACAGGCAAACGACAGTTTCGGCGGGTACTTTTGAAGCTAAGTGGGGAGGCGCTGCGCGAACCGGGCAGCGCTGACAATATCTCCCCACCAATCGTCGAAAGCATTGCCGCGCAAATCAAGCAGGCACACCAAACCGGGCTAGAAATCGCCCTCGTCGTCGGAGGCGGCAATTTCTGGCGTGGCGTCAGCGCCAGCAATCGGGGGATGGAACGCGCGACGGCTGATTACATGGGCATGTTGGCGACCGTGATGAATTCACTCGCGGTGCAGAGCATGCTGGAGGCCATGGATGTGCCCACTCGCGTCCAGAGTGCCATTGAGATGAAGAACGTTGCAGAGCCGTTCATCCGCCGCGTTGCGATGCGACATTTAGAGCTTGGACGCGTTGTTATCTTCGCCGCTGGCACTGGGAATCCCTTCTTTTCGACTGACACGACCGCCGCCCTACGGGCCAGTGAGATCAGTGCCGAGTGCGTCTTTAAGGCCACCAAAGTGGACGGCATTTACGATAGCGATCCTGCGAAAAACCCAGACGCCGTCCGCTTTGAGAGCGTGAGTTTTCATGAGTGTCTGACTCGTCAGCTCAAGGTCATGGACGCGACCGCCTTTTCCCTCTGCATGGAAAACAACATGCCCATCGTCGTCTTCAGCATGAATGAAGAGGATAACATTCGCCGTGCCTTGGTGGGCGACGACATCGGTACCGTCGTCAATGCGACCGGTACCGTCTGAGTCTTGCGGCGAGCAAACCCCAACCCCCCATTCTTCTTATGGACCCAGAAATTACCGTCATGGAGACGGACGAGGCAATGACCAGGGCCGTCGAATATGCCATCCACGAATTCGCCGCTGTCCGCACCGGAAAAGCCTCTCCCGGCGTCGTGGAGAATCTTGACGTTCACGTTCACAGCTACGGTTCCTCCATGAAGCTGAAGCAGCTGGCCATGATCACCACGCCAGATGCTCGCCTCATTCAGATTGATCCTTTTGACGGTAGCACCACCAAAGACATTGAGCGCGCGATCCGTGAATCGAAGCTCGGTCTCAACCCTGCCACCGCTGGAAAAGTCATCCGCCTGCCCGTGCCGGAGCTTTCTACTGAGCGCCGCCTTCAACTGGTCAAGGCAATCAAACAAATGGCGGAAGAAGCCCGTGTCCGGGTCCGCTCCGCACGTCGCGATGGCATGGATGCTTTGAAAAAAGGGGAGAAAGAAGGTGTCATCACCGAGGACGATCTGCATCGCTTCGAGAAAGAAGTTCAGAACCTCACAGACAAAGCCATCAAGGACATCGACCACCATGTTGAGACGAAGGAGAAAGAGTTGATGACCGTCTGAAAAGCGCCCGCACCCACTTCAGATGGACTTCCCTGCCTCCGATTACCTCGACCTGAACCACACCGCCCACGCGATTCTTTTTCCAAAGGATCAGCCGGCATGGGCAGCGCTTGCGCGAATCGAGTCCTACATGGAGTTCAGGCTCCAGCGGGAGGTGCGCACCACCATTCCCCCTGGGGCGTACATCGGGGAGGATGTTTTCATCGGTCAAGGAACCGTTATCGAACCCAACGTCGTCATTCGCGGACCAGCCTGGATCGGAGCAAACTGCACCATCCGCAGCGGGTGTTATGTGCGAGAGAACGTCCTCATTGGGGATGGGGTCATGCTCGGGAACTCGTGCGAATTCAAGAACTGCATCGTCTTTGATCGATGCGAAATCCCACACTTCAGCTACGTTGGCGATTCCATCTTGGGATTCCGTGCGCATCTTGGCGCGGGTGTGATTTTATCCAACGTCCGGTTGGATCGCGGCGAAGTCAGTGTGCAAACAAAGGAAGGCGCAGTGCCCACAGGTTTGCGGAAGTTTGGTGCGATCATCGGTGACTTTGCCGAGATTGGCTGCAATAGCGTCATCAATCCTGGATCGATCATTGGGCGACGCAGCATTGTGTATCCGCTCAGCAGCGTGAACGGCGTCATCCCTGCGTCATCCATTCTAAAGTCCCGCCAGCAGCAGAGCATCATCGCCCGGCGGGATTGATCTGCCATGGACTCGCCCGATCCCAACGATATCGCCGCCCGAATGCGGCAGGACATGCAAGAGATCGGCCAAATGAAGATGCCGTATGGGAAATTCGGCCCCCAACATTTCCCCCCGGACGGCGTGCCCATCTACGATCTACCTGCGGAATACCTCGGCTGGTTCGCCAACAAAGCTGGATGGCCCAAAGGGAAATTGGGCAGACTGCTTCAGATCGTTCACCAGATGAAGGCGGATGGTTCGGATGTGGCCTTTGACCCTCTCCGCAAACGTGCTGGCGGTCGAACCCAGTTGAGACCCGATCGGCAGCGCAGTTACAAGATTGAGGAGTAATTTAGTCGCCAACGTTGTAGCTAACCTCTTCGAGGCCGACGTCTTTGAATTGCCGGTGAGCCAGCTGATGGTGCAGCGATTCAATGGCCTTTTCATACGCACCGGGGTCACAGACGCCCGG
>CAZCAL010000045.1:0-2162 GCA_964496625.1 uncultured Verrucomicrobiaceae bacterium
CCTCAGGAAGTCATTGTCTATAACAGCAAGGGTGGGGAGTCCCGTCACTTCCTGACTCAAGCAGTCATGAAGCCAAAGTTCCTTGGTGGTGAAACGCCTGAAATCAAGCCAGGAGAAGACCGCCGCAAGGTGTTAGCCGAGTGGATGGCTTCACCTGCAAACCCCTACTTTGCGCGCAATATCGCCAATATCATGTGGGCGCACTTTTTTGGCACAGGCATTGTCGAGCCAGTCGATGATGTCCGTATCTCGAATCCGCCTTCCAATCCTGAGTTGATCGAAGAATTGGCGAAGCATCTGACCGAATACAAATACGATATGCGGAAAATGGTACGGGATATCTGCACCTCGATGACCTATCAGCGCTCTTCCCAGGTGAATGAAACTAACGCAGGCGATAAGAGGAACTTCTCCCATGCGCAAGTGCGCCGGGTGCGGGCGGAAGTCCTACTGGACGCAGTTTCCCAGATCACGGAAACGCCGAACAAGTTCCAGGGCCTGCCGCTTGGCGCACGTGCAGTGCAGATCGCTGACGGCGCTGTGTCGAATTACTTCCTCACCACCTTTGGTCGTGCGAAGCGCGAGTCAGTCTGTTCCTGCGAAGTGAAGATGGAGCCTACGCTCTCTCAAGCACTGCACCTCATGAATGGTGATGCAGTTAATGACCGCATCAAGCAGGGTCGTGTCGTGGCTCGTTTGATTTCTGAGAAGAAATCGGACCGCGAAATCGCCGAAGATCTCTTCCTCCGCGCCTTTGGTAGGCCACCGAACGATAAAGAGTGGGCGGCGGTGCAGGCCTCCTTGTCGGACGCCCCCGATCAGCGCCAAACGGTCTTGGAGGATCTATTCTGGGCACTGCTGAATTCCAAGGAATTCTACTTCACGCATTGATCGGAAAGTTGTAAAACCAATCGTCCTAACACGTTTTTACGTCGCCCTGCTTGTGACCCAGGCAGGGCGACTTTTTTGGCACCCTATCCTCCATCACCGCTAATTTATGAAATTCACCTTTTTTGAGCCCGTCAGCCTGCTGACTCTCGGTCTTTTGTCTCTTCCTGCCCTCGGTCTCGCCGATGGTGCGTTTTACGGCGACCCACCCGATGCGACCCATGCTTGGGCCATCCACGACATGAATCGTGCGCAACCACCACGCGTCGAGCCGGGCACTTTCAGCTCCCAGGAACAACCCGGCAAACCTCCCTCCGATGCCATCGTCTTGTTCGACGGTTCGGCGGCTGCTATCGCCAACTGGGAAGCTGACAAAACTCCCGCAGAACCCACCAAGTGGGAGGTCAAGGATTCTGTCTTTCAATGTGTTCCTGGTTCAGGGTATGTCCGCACAAAGGAGCAGTTCAGCGATTGCCAACTCCACATCGAGTGGTCTGCCCCCTCCGAAGTAAAGGGTGATAGCCAGGGCCGTGGAAACAGCGGCATCTTTCTCATGGGCCAGGTGGAGGTTCAAGTCTTGGACAACTACAACAACCCCACTTACCCAGATGGTTTTGCAGGCTCGATTTACGGAATCAATCCCCCGATGGCCAATCCTCTGCGGGCACCTGGTGAATGGCAGGTCTATGATATTGTCTTCCGTCGTCCACTCTTTAAAGATGGTCAGCAAATTGATCCCGGCTACTTGACGGTCTTCGTGAATGGCGTGCTCGTCCAAGATCACACCCCAATTGATGGTGGAGGTGGCCATCGGGCTCGGTCAAAGCCTCGTGCGTTCCCGGATCAAGGCCCGCTGAAGCTTCAGGATCATGGCAATCCCGTTCGTTATCGCAACATCTGGTATCGCCCGCTGCCAAAGCGCGCCCTTGATGGGGGTGATACCAGTGTGATGAGCCCAGAGGCGACCCAGGCAAAGCGTCAGCAGATCGCGCAATCCATTCGCGAGGACGCAGCGAAAAAGGAAGGTGTTGAGCAGATGCTTCGGCTCTTGGAGTCTCTCTGCTATGCGCCAGATGCCTCTGCCTGGCAGCAGGTCTCTAGCCATGCGGAACAGTTTGGCAAATCCATCGCAGCGATCCCTGCCGATAAGATCGAAGCCAAGAAGGGCGAGATCATGCATGTGAATGGAGCGCTGCAATACATGGTCAAATTTAATCTCCTCCCCGGTGAGTTGCCGCTAGCTACCCAATTGGCGGCTATCGTCAAAGAGCGGG
>CAZCAL010000045.1:2172-11697 GCA_964496625.1 uncultured Verrucomicrobiaceae bacterium
TGATCCACGGCGGATTCATAGATCTGGTGCAGCAGAATGGTCTGCTGCGCCCCGATCTTTTGCCCGAACTGAGCAAGCAAATACATGCCCATGGCGATGGCCAGCATCGCGCCGAAGATCCACAGTCCCCAGGCCGTCATCCCCAGGCAACGTTGGCATGCGCCTAGCATTCCAGAGAAAAGTCCCACGGAACCGACAATCATGTAACCGTAGAGGAAGGATGACCACATATTTGCATTGGGTCCGTAGGTGCCCTCGATTTTTGTATGTCCGTCCGGCGTGGCGTCGAGGCTCAGATTCAATCGAGGCGACCAGTAATGCCGATCTTCCTCTGGCACTCTCAGGCAGATGAAACCAGGGAAGTTCTTTACCTCACAGCGGGCACCGTCTTGTTTCAGTTTCGCGACGATTTGTTCGCGAGCAGCATCCACACTGACAGGGAGCGCGTGGGTAAACCGGGGCCTGAGGCGAAAACTGCTCATGGCGTAGAAGCATGAGCGTTTGGCTGGCGAGTGTCAACGCAACGCAATCAGTGCGCAGGCAATGGCAAGATTTGATCTGCTGAATCAGCCGGGAGGCCAATCAAGGGGACGACCCGCCAAGAGGTGGATGTGGAGATGCGGCACGGATTCACCCCCATCGACACCGTTATTGATGACGATACGGAAGCCCTTTTCACGCGAATCGACGCCGAGTTGCCGAGCCACTTTGCCTGCGGCCAGGAGCAGTGCGCCCAGAATCGTCTGATCTTCTTCTGCCGCCAGTGCCACGCGCGGGATCAATTTGCGAGGAACGATCAACACATGAGTCGGTGCCTGAGGCGCGATGTCATTAAAGGCCACGCAGTGTTCGTCTTCGTAGAGCAGTGGCGCGGGAATGTCGCGATCAATGATTTTTTGGAAGATGGTCTTCTCGCTCATAAAAACAGGGAAAGCAGTCGTGGTTAGCCAAAGAGCTCTTGCTGCCCAGCGTCACGGGGCCTGCGCTGGTCCAGAGAATTGATCTCGCTGATAAACTCGCCGACGTCCTCAAACTGGCGATACACGGAGGCGTAGCGGACGTACGCGACGTGATCGATGGCTTCGAGTTGTCGCATCATTTTTGCGCCGATGACGCTGGATGGGATCTCGCGGTAGCCTTCTTCTTCGAGTTCGTTGGAGATTTCATCGACAACTTGCTCCAGTTGTTCCATTCGCACAGGACGTTTTTCGCAGGCTTTGGTTAGCCCACTCATCAACTTATCGCGATTGAAGGGCTCCCGAGCGCCGTTGCGCTTTACCACGCGGAGTTCTTCGCGCTCCACGATCTCGTAGGTGGTAAAGCGGAAATTGCAACGCATGCACTCCCTCCTGCGGCGGATGGCGTATCCGTCGCGAGCCTCGCGGGAATCAATGACCCGGTCTTGGGAACTTCCGCATTTGGGGCAGCGCATGATTGGTTAGATGGAGGGGGGGGACAGAATGCCATCCACAAGACCGCATGCAACCTATTTGCTTGGAACCTGAATTACTCAAGTTCTGGGGGCACATTGCCGTAGCGCCAAGGACCGCCGAAGGGAGCTTTTGGGAATTCAGGGGAAGGCGATGGCTTGAGTTCGCGTGTCAATTCGATACAGCCATTCGCGATCTTTCTGCCGCCCGTGACTTCCAGATTGCTGTAGGCGGTGAGTCGCGTCTCATACCCACCACCGTTTGGCCCGAAGGCCTCCTCCGTGGGCACATAACCCACAAAACCATTCGCCAATTCTACGGGAAACGTAAAGGCGAAGGGGCTACCCTTTTTGATGTCCAATCCATATTGCACAAAGTATTCCGCCGGATTCGAAGCCAAGACGGCTGCGCCAATCTGGATTGCCTGCACTTCCACATCCACGACGGGACGAGATTGGACAAGGTAATCCAGCATCAGAGTTTCCTTCGCGAAAAGGTAATCGGTCGTGTCTCCCTTGGGTTTGCCTGCGGCGACGATCTCATTGGCTTTGGCGATCTTCGCCGCTGAAGGTGCTCTCCGTGGAATGGGTAGGATCTTTTGCCGGAAGTCTACAGCCGCTTCTCCGCCGCGTGGCATGGACAGCAGCACTTTCACCGCTTCGGCTCCAACGCGACCACCGACCTGCTGCGCCCATTCGACGGGGCCTGGGCGGCGGTTCGGGCTGAGGTTGTCCACCTGGGTCACGTCACCGCAGGCACCTTGCATGAAGACGACGGGGGCCTTGGTGTCCAGGGCTCCTTGGACCGTTTGTTCCAGGTAGTGAATCCAGTTGGCAGAGATGCCGCCTGGATTGGTCGTGGCATGGCAGGAAAAGTTAACCACCACTCCCATCAGGTCTCCCTCCAAACTCCAGGCACCGATGACCCCGACTTGGGGATCGATAGGCCCTGCGTACTCCACGATTTCAGGATTCATCGCGCCAGGATGGCTCCAGCTCTGGCCGTTTTTCATCCGCAGGCGGCGGTTAAAGGCGACCTTGTCCTCGGTGCCAAAACCATATCCAATCAGCACCGGGGCCAAGGCACGGTCAGCGGCTTTCACGCCATCTGCGATCTCGCGGGTGACTCGCAAAAGATACCCCACATCGGCACAGGATGATTCTTCGTAAGCGAGCCGTTTGACCAAGTCAGAGGCGCCATCAAATTCCCCCGGTTGTACCATTCCGACTGGGCCGGAAGAGTGACTGTGCGACGCCCCCACCATCACTGCCTCAGGCGGGATACCCGTTTCTTTGGCGATGATCGCCCGAGCATCTGCGACCACTTTTTGCGGCACCACCAACGCATCCAGGCCAATGATGGCAGCCTTTTTTACGCCATCATCGAACACTGCTACACGCACCTTGCAGGTGTCATGAAATTTGGTGTGATAAGATTTTCCGTATCCGCCCGGCTGCTCTGCACCGATATCTGGGGTGATGTCGCGGTAAGCAAAACCTGCCCGAATTTTGGATGCCAAAGGCGGTGCCTCTGCACCATTCAAGACGGCGTATCCTGACAGCGCAATAGCGACGATAAGAAGTGATTTCATGGCAGAGAAACCAACGCAATCACTCGCCGGAGTCATTCACTTTGCTGCGGGACCGGTGTAGTCCACGATGTCTTCAGGGAAACCGGATTTGAGCAGTTCCTCGGCTCTTATAATGAGCGTGTCGTGGTCCTGAAAAAGGTCTTCCGACTTCACTGGCACGATCTCGTGGGGGAGCACGCCGATGCCTTCAATACCTCGACCTTTGTTGAAGCGTCCCATATTGCTGTGAACGGAAAAACGCACGGTGAAGCGTCCGCCAGGGGTGGTGATCTCGGACTTTTGGGAGGACATCCCAGCGGTAGGTGAATCGCCAATCATGTAGGCTCGCCCATCTTCCTTGAACATTCCCGCCACGGTTTCTCCGGCTGAGCGCACGCCTGCATCGACGATGACGACGATAGGTCCCGTGAAAGGGTGATCACTTTTGCCTTCGTAGTAGCCCCACTGCTGGCCTTTTGCCAAGAAGCGACTGAAGACGGCGGCATGGTCGCAACCGCCTCCACCATTCGCACGCATATCGAGGATCAGCCCTGGCACTTGCCCGATCTTTTCGAGCATCTGATCAAGTTGTATTGGGAGGGAATCTGGGATGTCACGCAAATGAATGTAGCCAAATCCGCTTGCTGTTTTCCCAAACGATTGACGCCCTACGAATCCCAGGTCTTTCGGTGGAAAAAGGGGGCCGTAGGGGGCGAAGTTGGGTCCGCCGTTACGGATGCGCTTCACGCTCTTTTCTGCACCGCTTTCATCCTTCACTTCAAACACAATCGGAGTGCCCTCCCAGTCTGCCAATCCCCAATGGCAAGCAGAGTAAAGCGCCTGTTGCTTGGTTGAAAAGCCGCTGCCCTGCCTCTGCATCTCTGCTGCCTTGGTATTGAGCCATTCCAAGGCCGGTTGCCCGTCAATGCGCAGGACTTCTTGCCCGGCCCGCAGTCCCGCTTCGGCGGCATCTTTGAAGGCGCTGCGGATCAGCACCTTTTCTCCGATTAGGATTAAGTGGACGCGAGGCCCGGTGTAGCGACGTCCTTTGGACTCGTCTGGACCTTTGACCGTTGATCTCAGGATACCCGCGTGCCCATCCTGGAGACGGGCCATCAATCGGCGGACAAGGGCGTATTGATCAGCGTCGGTTTGCACTTGTGCGGCCGCCGCCAGAAACTCCTCTCTTACTGACTTCCAATCGATCGCTTTCGTCGTCAGCAAAGCCTTGGCCTGTTGGCCGATTTCGGTCGTTAGGAAATCGATCTCAGCGACCGGACTGGCGGGCTCTTGGCCAGGAGAAGCCAAAGTTATTGCGGCCGCCAGAGAGGTGATCAGGTGATGAGGTCTCATGGATTGGTGGCTTCAATCAGATCGATCAAGAGCTTCCCTGAATGATCGTTGCACAGGGCATACTTTGACCTCAATTCTGCCAGCAGTTTGTCCGCCTCATCGGACTTGCCAGCAGACTTCAGAAGGTCCCAGAGATAGAGTCGAGCCAGTCCACCGACTTGGCAGCCGTTCAGGTAGTAACAATCGCTGAATTGATCCATGCACTGCCGCAGCAGCTTTTCACGGTCTTCTCCAGTGGACTTTTGGGCCAGATAGAGCGTGGCACATCCGACGCGGTTTCCCTTGCTCCACTTCTTCAGGAATGCTTCCAGCGCGGGTTTTGCATCGACCTCTCGATAGCGGGCTGCTGCCGTTTGGTAGTCAGACTCAAGCTCACGAAATTGCTTGCTGTTGAATAGCTTTGCATCACGCGCCATCGCCTCCTGGGCGGCGCGGTCATTATCGCGGAGGGCTTTTTCTCGTTTGCGGTCGCTGATGGCGGCGGTGGTTTTATCCTGGGCGGGCACCAGTGAATAAATGGAGCAAAACAGGGCGATGATACAGGCCGTGCGGTGGTAGAGGTGCGTGGATGTCATGGCTTGGTGGGGTGTTGGGATGAAGGGGATGCGGAATTGCGGTCAAGGATGTCAACCAAAGGGACGGCGCCGAAGTCTAAATCGCCCGCATAGTTTTGCTGGATCTCCGCGCGCCATTGCGCTGCGACGTCGGCATTTCCTGCAAGGTCCGCGTCTGCTGCCAGCATGAGTCTGGCGACTCCGCCGACTCGGGTGCCGTCTAAGAACCATGCGTCGCTATGTTGCGAGACAGCAGTCTTTAAAAGCCCTGCACGTTCGGGCCCGGTTTTCATTCGGGCCAGCAAGAGGATGGCGCACCCTGTGCGATTGGCGGCGGGGAACCGGTCAAAGAGCGGCTGAAAACCGGTGGCGAGGTCGTCCGTGGTTGCGGCACGCTTAGCGGATTGATAGAGCGCTTCAATCTCTCGGAGTTCTTCGGGAGTGAACTTTGCTTCATCCTCCGCCACGCGATCATGCGCACGTTGGATGGCGCTTTCTCGCAGTGACTCCAATCGCGATTTCTGCGCAAGTTGCCCTTCAAGCTCTGCGACGCGTCGCTGGAGGTCTTCGAGGCTGGGTGCTCCGACGGCAGGTTGTGAGTGGGCTGGGCGAAAGGTCGGCAAAAGGAGGGCGCACACCCCGAGTATGGCGAAGAGTCTAGCCTTGCCTCGCCACATGGGTCGAGGCGTGATTGAAAGGGCGCGAATCCGCTGTTGAACCTCGCGCCCCGCCCTTCCTATCCCCAGCGCGGTAAGGGGGATTTGGGGTCGATGCCGACACCGTTCGACGAGAGCAAGAAACCCTCTGACGGAGGATTGCCGGGAGGCCCCTGAGTAACTGAGTGCAGCCTCATCGGCAGCGATCTCGCGAAGATGAGCGGACTGTCGGGCCGCCAGCCAGACGACCGGATGATGCCAGAGGACGATGCGAAGGATGGACTCTGCCCATTGCCAAAAGAGATCGCCGTGGCGGATGTGAGCGATTTCATGAGCGAGCATCCAGCGGAATTGTTCGTCAGTCAGGTAGGGCTCAAGTCCGGCAGGAAGGAGCAAGGTCGGATGAACACAACCGGTCACGGCGGGAGTGTGTAGTTCGCTGCTGCGCCGAATCCGCAATGGTGAGCGCAGCTTGGCTGTGCTCAAAAGCGGTGCGAGCGCAGGGATGTCGGCAGCGGGAATTTCATCCGCGCGCTGAATCAGGAGATTCGTTCGCTGTTTCAATCGGATGAGCCGTGCAATGCCGAGGGCGACTCCAAGAATCCAAATCGTCATGGCCCACGACTGCCAGGAGGGCGGTGATGTGGGTTCAGAAGGTGAAGGGAGGGAGGATTCGGGTTCTGCGGGGATGGCCGCTGAGGGTGCTGCGATGGATGAAGCAACTGTGACTGGTGCGGATACCCATCCTGGTATCATCGGTAGGTGGAAGGGCAGGGGAAGTAGGCATTTGAGCAGAACCAATGCGAAGAGACTGGCACCTAGACGCGGACCGATTCGCTGGCGCATGGCTACCCATAAAACGCTGGCGATGGCAATGGCGATGACGCCGTCAAATAAACTGTCGGTAAGCCATCGGGACCAAGCGTTCGACAGCGAGTGGAGATGCCATGCAGTCATGATTTTTGCGATCCCTCCTGGTTGAGTCTTGCCTCCGCCTCGTTGAGTTCAAGCTTCAGCGCTTCGATGTCTTCGGCGGAGAACTGGGATTTGCGAATCATGTAGGCCAGGAGTGGGCCGTGGTGATCGCCAAGAATTTTGCCCATCAATCCATCTGCCGACTTTCGGAGAGATTGCAGCACACCTGTCTTGGGCTTGTAGAGAAAGCTATTCCCGACTCGCTTTGCGGAAAGGCTGCCCTTCTCCACCAACAGACTCAGGTAAGTCTTCACGGTGGTCGGTGCCCAGCCAAATTGCCTCCCAGCGATTTCATACACATCCCGGGCAGCGCAAGATTTTAGCTCCCAGACGATCTGCATAATCTTCCATTCGTTGGGGGTGAGATCAGTTGCTTGGCGTTTTGACATTTTTATCAGTTTGGCTGTTCGACTATAAAAATAGTCGAATTGCACCCGAAGTGTCCAGCCAAAAAATGGATGGCACTACGCCCGGTTCGTCAGTCCCACTTCCCTACAAACTGCACAAGGCATCTCTGGAACCGACATGGGCGGTCCGGAGTGCCCGAGGCGGGACCGTGACTTCTGGTGACCAAGTGCTCGATTCGGGATTGGCGTGGTCGGTCTGTCCGGTGTTGGGTGCGGATGGGTGGAGCCTCGAATTGGAGAGTGTTCTTCGTGTCGGGGGAAGACGGGGGAATGAACTGAAGTCTGCGTTGACGACCCGGAGCGGTTCTCCGCAGTTGCTGACGATTTGGGCTTCTCCGGGTGGGCATGGCGATACCTTGCAGGCGGTCTTTGTGGAATCGCGGATCGTGGGAAATTTTGGGGAGGGAGTAAAAAACAGTTGAAGAATGGCTCGGGTGAGGTAACAAGTTACCACATGGCTTATGCGCTCACTCGAACCAGTATGGCTTTGGATCAGTTTACCCTTGGGGTGCTCGATTTGCTTTCGCAGAAATGGGGTGTTCCGAAGGCTGAGGTCATGCGGCGTGCGGTGCGTAAATTGAAGGAGGCAGAAGAGATGAAAGAAAATTGCCCGAAACCCCTTGAAGCTCTTGATTGGCTGCAAAATGGCGGTGGAATGACCGTGCAGGATGCGGATGCCTTTCGTGAAGAAGTACGCGCTGAGCGCGAGGCAAAGCGCAACTGGTGGGAAGCATGATCCACCTCGATACGAACCTACTTATCGATCTGGTGACAATCGGTTCCCCGCACATCGCGGTGGTCCGCGATTGGCTCTTGGCGGGGGAGGAACTGGCGGTCAGTGCAATTGCTTGGTCGGAGTTTTTGAATGGTCCGCATTCAAAGCAACAGAAGGCGGCGGTGACTGCCGTGATCAGCGGGCGAGTGCTGGACTTTACCGAGAAGCAGGCGGAGCAGGCTTCGCGTCTTTTTCATTACACGGGCAGGAAGCGAGGATCCCATTCAGACTGCATGATCGCAGCCTGTGCGATGGTGCATGGGGTGCGCGTGGCGACACGCAACATTGGGGACTTTGAGCGTTTCGTGCCGCATGGATTGCTGCTGGAGCGTGTCGAAACTCTGGCGGGTTAGTCGCGGATCCTTAGCTGGACCCCGGTGCAGTCGACACATGGGGCGTCTGCTTTGAGGTAGGTGGCATGGCACTGGGGGCAGTAGATCCCTCCAGCGGGGATGCGCTCTGAGGGGGCCTCCAGAGCAGCAATATCGATTTTGTTTTTCTGGAAGAATTTCCGCAGTACGTCGGTGTCGGCTCCGTCCGGTGATGTGGGCCAATTGGGCTGGAAGCGGGATCGTCTCCAAATCTCTGCGGCAGTCTGCTGCCAGGTTTTGTCCCTGAGGAGCCTGATGCAACCGAGCGGGTGGGGGATGGTTTCTTGCAGCCGGGAAAAGGTGTCTGCGGCACGGATGGCAAGAGGCGGGAAAAACAGGATGCCGAGCGCTTTTGCATAACGCCATGGGACGGGCACACCGTGTTTTGCCCTGGATGCGAAGAGAAACAGGATGGCCTGCTGCAGCATGAAAAAGAGCAGCAATCCGACGGCGGCGAGGGTTTGCCACTGATCTCCAAATCGCCAGTACATGACGGCGACACCCATGAAGAGCCACATGAGGATGAGTTCGCCATTGAATCGTAGCCAGCGGGTGCGGCGCTCAAGGTCGAGTCCCATCTTCTCGACCGCCTCGGCTGCCAGAGTGGGTTGCACGAATTTGGCGAAGGCCTGGGCGCGTTTCTCGGCGGGTAGTGCCTTCCAGGATGCGACGGCCGCGGTCCATGCGGCTGCCTGTGTGGCGTTGACGAATCTGACCATGGGGGATTCCCCACCGATGCGAACCTTTGTTTCATCCACCTGTGGTGACACTTCATCCCAGGCGACGATGAACCGCGACTTTGAGCCGGGGACGATGACTTCCAGGCCACGGTCCCTTGGAATCAGCGGCCATGGCATCACGACGAGCGATGGCTCCAGCGGGGGAAACCAGCGGGTCAGCACGGCACCAATCCCGCGACCGCGCAAGATGTCCGAGATGCGTCGCTCTTTCCATCGTCCAGAGTCGTGACCGCTGATGAGCCATGCGCTTTCAGGCAACCAGCGCAGGCACTCCATCAAATAGAGGAATGCAAAGACGATGAAGAGGGTCTGGCCGTCAGTCATTCTGCGCATGATGCCTCTGCCAGAGGCTCTTCACAAGGCTGGGTTGAGACCATTCAGTGTTAGTCTTGCTTGCCGCGCCCGAAGAGTTTGGCGAAGAACTTTTTGATGCTGATCGCGATGCCAGCCACAATGAGAAAGGCGGCTTTGCCGAGTTTGGCGAAAAGCACGCCAAGCTTTCCTAGCCAGCCCATCTTCGCCGCGCCCATCGCTGCGCCGCCGACGACGAGCGCTGCCAGACCGTACTCGGCAAGGCGGTCGCCCTGACGATACTCGGCATAGGTTTTGCCCGGCAAATATTGGTGCCCAGCGAGGATGCCTTGATAGGTGGGCAGGATACCCTGGAGTTCGTCGGGCGAGCATAGTAAGGTCA
>CAZCAL010000045.1:11707-16783 GCA_964496625.1 uncultured Verrucomicrobiaceae bacterium
ACGCCTTCGCGACCCAGTAACCGGGTGTTGTAGTTGACGGAGATATGGCCGTCCGCCTTATTCCGAATGTTCGGAGCCCATTCCAGATTGTTGGTGGTTGGGTTGTATTTGGGCGGCATCGCCCAACCGGTGACTTCGAGTTCGTCCAGCCCTTGGCGCTTCCGCTCCTCATTCGCCTGTTCCTGGCCCTCACGGAGACTTTCGATCATTTTGTCAGCATCGAGATCGTCCTTGTCGTCGTCCTTCACATAACCGGAATTATCGAATTCAAAGATGATCCAGTTGTCCAGTTCGGTGGTGCAGAGAAGTCCAAGCTCACGCGAGGACGGAATGTTGCCGGACAGTTTGAGGAGTGTGCGTGCGCCAGCGCCGCTGGTAAATTGGTAGCCTGCGGGAATGGACACTTCGGAGTTGTTCCCAAGTTTGCCTTTGCCTTCCGTCTGCCATTGGATGCGATCAAGCTCCTGCTGGACCTTTTTTTGCTGTTCAGTCTGCGGCTCGCTTTCCGCCTTCTGTGCGGAGGCTGGGCTGAAGGCTGCGAGTAATGCCATCGCAATGCCTGCGATGTTCCGACAGAGGGGGAGAGGTGTGTTTTGCATAGTGGAGTGCAATTGGGTGAACAACATCAGGAAATGACACGGTCGTCAATCCCTAACCGGCTAATTTTTTAAAACTGCACGCCCACCGAGGGCTCTGGCATTCTGTGAGGCCTGTTCTGCGGCATATCGGGCACAATCAGCGGGCGTTTGATGGCGCAACCATCCGTCGATGAAAGCTCCGTGATAAATGTCCCCACAACCCGTGGTGTCGACGAGGGGATGTGCTGGGATGGCAGGCTGATGAAAGTGGTCCCCTGTAGAAGTCCAGATCCAACTGCCCCCGGTTCCGGCCGTGACGATGAGCAGCTCAGGTTTCCCACTCTTCAAAGTCTTGGCGATGATGTCGAGATCATCGCTACCCACATAGTCAGCAGCGAAGCTCCGCGATAAAATCCGCAAGTCTGCGGCTTCAACGAGATCGCGAATACTTTCGCGATAACGACCTGCACCACCGTCGAACGAAATTTTGATGCCAAGGTTCAGTGCCTCTCTCACGCCCGATCTGGCGGCATTTTCGTGTCTGCCGTTGATGTGGAGAAGACGTGCGTTCTTTAGAGCCGCAGTCGCGGTGTCGTCCCAAACGGGTTCGGGAGTGTTGCCGGGCTGATAGAAGATATGACGGGCACCATCGCGCTGGCGAACAAGGATCTGGGCGGTAGCAGAGAGGCAATGTGAAACAGGTTCCGGCGTTAGACATTCCACACCGCATTCGGCTAAACCATGGAGAATGGCAGTGCCTGCGCGGTCATCGCCAAAGGTGTCCAGAAGGGCGCATGAAAGACCATGCTTCGCCAGGAAGCAGAGGGCCGTTGCGACGGGGCCGCCTCCATCGGTGGTGGATGCGATGATTTGCGTTACGCCCTCGGTGGCAGGGAAGTCGGGGACGAGGTGCAGGGTGTCCAGTGTCGCTGCACCAATGCCGATGACATCGTATTGAAGTGGTGGAGTTTCAGCGGGGTTCATCTGGAGTTTGCAGTTGCTGCAGGGCGATTGCTTTTTAGCTTCAGCAGCTTAGATGCAAATTACCTCTGCTACGACCCAACCATGATGCAAGAACTGGATCAAGCGATCTCCGCTACCCAGGCTAGGCTCTTGGCACTGCGTCATCCGCAGGGGTGGTGGGAGGGGCACCTCTCCAGCAGTGCGCTATCTACGGCGACGGCGATTGTAGCGCTGCGATTGGTTGATCGTGTTGCGTACGAGGGCCGCATTGATGCAGGGGCGATCTGGCTGGTGGAGAATCAGAATGCCGATGGCGGATGGGGCGATACGACGATCAGTAAGAGTAATCTTTCGACAACGCTGCTGTGCTGGAGTGCGCTGCACCTTTGTGCGCCTCTGGCGATCGACGCAAACCGACGTGCAGAGGTTTGGATCACTGGTCAAGTGGGGTCGTTGGAGGCAGGGGCCATCTCCAGTGCGGTGGTGGCTCGCTATGGGAAAGACCGGACCTTCTCTGTGCCGATCTTGATGCTCTGTGCCTTGTGCGGGACTTTGGGGGAGCCTGCCAGAGCATGGCGTCGCGTCTTGGCCTTGCCGTTTGAACTGGCTGCACTGCCGCGTCGCTGGTTTGGCGCCATCGGATTGCCGGTGGTGAGCTACGCCTTGCCTGCTCTGATCGCGATTGGACATCTGCGATTTCAAAAAAATCCGCCCGCGCCTTGGAATCCGCTGCGGTGGTTGCGCTCTGCGCTATGGCCTCGCATCCGGCCCATGCTGAAGGAGCTTCAACCTTCAAGCGGTGGATACTTGGAGGCGACCCCATTGACCAGCTTTGTGACGATGGCGCTGGCGGGATCAGGTGATGCTGGGCATCCCTGTGTGCCGCTTGCCGTGGAGTTTCTTCAGCGGTCGCAGCGTGATGACGGTGCATGGCCGATTGATACGAACTTAGCGACCTGGGGCACCACGCTTTCGGTGAAAGCGCTTGCTGCTTGTGGTCATCTGGAGACGAAAGGCGGTGCCGCGATTCGGGATTGGCTTGCGGGTCAGCAATACAAAGTCGTGCATCCTTTTACCAATGCGGCACCGGGTGGTTGGGCTTGGACGGATCTGCCGGGTGGAGTGCCGGATGCGGACGATACGCCTGGCGCGATGATTGCCCTGCATCACCTCGGATCATGCGATGCAGAGGCGATGTCGGCTGGCTCAGTCTGGTTGCTTGATTTGCAAAATCGTGACGGTGGAATGCCGACCTTCTGTCGGGGTTGGGGCACGTTGCCCTTTGATCGCAGCACACCAGAACTGACCGCGCACGCTTTGCATGGCTGGTGGCTCTGGCGGGAAAGATTGCCGATTGAAGTCCAGTCGCGCATTGATCGGGCAACGGTATCGGGGCTGCGCTATCTGCAAGGTTGCCAGCGTGCTGATGGTTCGTGGATACCGCTGTGGTTTGGCAACGAACACGCTGCTGGCGAGGACAATCCTGTCTACGGCACTGCGCAAGTGGTGGGCTTTCTGGCTGGCGTTCCGAACTTGGCAGCGCAAGCTCGCCAATTGATTGAATCCGGCACTGCCTACCTTTTGGCCACTCAGAAAGAGGATGGAACCTGGGGCGGCGATGGAAGCGTTGCCTCATCGATTGAAGAAAGTGGCGCTGCATTGGCCGCATTGTGCCGTGCGGGAGGCGTGTCACGAAACGTCATCGAACGTGGTGCGCGCGGCTTGATTGCATTGTGTGGAGGCGGCGATCAATTTCCTGCAGCGCCGATCGGCCTCTACTTTGCGCGCCTTTGGTATCATGAAGAACTTTACCCGCTCGTCTGGGCGCTGACCGGATTGGGTGCGGCTCGTTCTGCAATGAGGGTGCCAGGATCTGGTCTTGGCGATTGAGATTCGGGAGGGTATCTATGACGGCATGGAGCCTCGCCCCGTCGTCAATGTTGAAGAGTTTATCGGCAAGACCGTTGGTCGTCGCGTGGCGTCGAAAGATCCCTTGAGAGTCAGCGATAGTAACAAAGCGGGCGCTATCGCGTGGAGGAAAGCCTTTCCTTATCGCTACCCTGTGCGGGGTGTGTATCGTTTTAACTCCCACGACGAAGCTGACGCATGGATGACGAAGATGATGCACCGCAGGACGGGGAACTAATTTTCAGGGCACCTACTGAAGCGGACTGGGGCGCAAATTGCCGCCCCGTTTGCCTCACCCCGATTCCTCTGGCGGATGAAAAAGAACACCCACCGGGTGAAGGACGCGGCGACTTGCTGTTTTTGCGCCAACAGTATCCAGAGGTGACTGTGGACTGATCGGGCCAGCGCTGGCTAAACAATCACCGGATCGCCATAGAGCGTGAAGTTCTGTGCGTCGCTGATTCGGACGTTGAAGATCTGGCCGGTGTGGCGCTCTGCGTTGCCTTCGAAGACGACGATGCGATTCGTTCGGGTGCGGCCACTGAGACGGGCTTCGTTGGTGCGGCTGAAGCCTTCGCACAGGATCTCCACCTCTTGACCGATGAGGGCAGTGTAGCGGGGCCGACCGATGCTGTTGACTACATCGAGGAGGTCTTGGTTGCGCTCTTCCTTAATGCGCTCAGGCACCTGAATTTCGTCCGGCATCTCAGCGGCTGGAGTGCCTCGGCGCTTGGAGTAGCGGAAGACAAAGGCGTTGTCAAAACCGACGCGCTCAAAGAGACCGCGCGTTAGCAGGTAGTCCGCCTCAGTCTCGCCAGGGAAACCGACGATCACATCGGTGGTAATGGCGATGCCGGGGCGGGCCTCGCGGATGCGTGCAACGAGGTCTTCAAACTTCGCTGCTGAATACGGGCGGTGCATCTTTTTCAGCACTTCGTCGCTGCCGCTCTGGACGGGAAGGTGCAGGTGCTCCGCCAGTTTTGGCAGGTAGGTGAAGGCCTCAATGAGGTCCTTTTTGTAGCCAATCGGGTGTGGGCTCGTGAAGCGGATGCGCTCAATGCCGTCCACATCGTTCACCGCTTCGAGCAATTGCACAAAGGGCGTCTTACCACCGATGGTGGGAAATTCATGCCTTCCGTAGAGATTCACGATCTGGCCAAGCAGCGTCACCTCTTTGACTCCACGTCCAGCAAGCCGACGCACCTCTTCGACGATCTCTGCGATCGGTCGTGCGCGTTCACCGCCGCGTGTATAGGGCACAATGCAGAAGGTGCACTTCATGTTGCAGCCCTGCATGATGCTGACAAAGGCTGTGCCCTGGCGTTCCTTCAGCGTGTGATCGCGGATGGTGTTTTGGGATTCCTGCTCCTCGTCCACGTCGACGATGGAGAACCTCTCTTCATCCATTTGCCGCTCCTGTTTAGCGCGGAAGATTTCTTCCACATAGCTGACGACGCGATGGTATTTTTGCGTGCCGACCACCAGATCTACCTTCGCTGTGTCCACCAATTCACTGCCGCGACTCTGCGCCATGCAGCCCATGAATCCAGTGATGAGCTGCGGCTTTGATTTCCGGTAGCGGCTGACTAGGCCCATCTTGCCGAGCGCCTTTTGTTCTGCCTGATCG
>CAZCAL010000046.1:0-16677 GCA_964496625.1 uncultured Verrucomicrobiaceae bacterium
GATTTCGCTTCCCGACCTCTCCCACCATGGCACGTTCACCAAAGGCCGAGTGCTCTGCGTCTTTGAGCACAAGTTCGTATTTGTCGCCAGGTGGCAATGCGGGATAAACCCCGAGTCGAGACGCGACATCTGTCGGCCCGACAGTCATGCTGCCGATCCGCGCCACATCCTTCGTTCCCGTCATTAGCAGCCATGGGATCTTGACCTCGCCAAACGCACGCTCAGGAGTGCCCGCCGAGGGAACGCTGGGGCTCATGGCGAGGGCAGCCTTGATTCGAGGATCGGTGAGGGTTATGCCGCCCGGCACACTTTGTCCGCTAACGGCCTGAGTGGTTACGGCACCAAAGGAATGTCCCGACATTCCCAAATGCGTCAGGTCCAGCCGACCGAACAAGGTATGATCCTTTTGAGCATTCCAGCGCTCTAACTGATCGATCACCGCAGGAACGTCTGCCACTCGCAGGATGAAGTTTTGCAGACTCGCCGCCTGCTTCATCGCCAGGGCCCGTTTTAATGGACCTACGTCCTTCCATACAGACTCATCGCTCCCTGGATGCTGGATAAACACCGCCACATAACCGCGTGCAGACCAGTGCTTGCCCAAATACGGATTGTTTTCGCGCGATCCACCCAGCCCATGACTAAAAAGCACCACCGGCGCTGAGTTGGAAAGTGCTGGAAGGTAAACCCGCACCGGCAGATCACGATCGCGTTTGGCATCGTGCACCGTGAAGTCGATGGGGGCAGGACACGGCGTCGCTGACAGCTTCAACGGATCATAGCCCTCCGCGTGTGCCGCGATGGCGAGACAGAAAATCGAGAGCGGAAGAATGGACATCAGGAACCAAAGAGAACGCACCAAAGTGCCGAAGATAGCGTCTGAATCCAGAATGATCGTTCCGCGTCTTTGAAAAAAACTGTCCAACGATACAAAGCCATCATCGCCATTGCGGCATTGCGGGGCGTAGGCATAGATGCCCCACCCCTCATGCCGAAAAAAACTGCCGCGAAAAAGTCTCCCAAAACCAAAACTACGCCCAATCGCCCTGGGGACGTGATTCAAATCCGTGGAGCACGGCAAAACAACCTGCGAGGCTTTGATCTGGATCTTCCGCTGGGGAAACTCTGCGTCGTGACGGGACCCAGCGGCAGTGGCAAATCGTCTCTGGCTTTTGATACGATCTACGCGGAAGGACAGAGACGTTATGTGGAGACTTTCTCTCCTTATACGCGGCAATTCTTTGAGCGAATGGACAAGCCAAAGGTGGATGCAATTCACGGTATCCCCCCCGCGATTGCCATCGAACAGGTGAACAACATCCGATCCACTCGTTCGACCGTCGGCACGATCACCGAGATTAATGATTATTTGAAGATGCTCTTCCCGCGACTTGCTGAAGGCATCTGCCCGAGCTGTCACAAGCCGGTCAAACCTGAGACGGCGGAAAGCATCCTGCACGCGCTCTTGAGCGACCATGCGGATGCTCAGGCGTTGTTGGGGTTTCATGTCGCTGTGCCCAAAGGTGCAGATCCTGTGGAGTTCTTTGCCTTTTTGCAAAGCCAAGGCTACCTACGAATCCGCGTCTACAGTGAGACGATTCGCACGGACGAACCCGTTGCCCTCAAAGGCCGCAAGTTACCTGCATTGGTGTTTGTGATTCAGGATCGCATTCCACTGAATCAAGCGTCCACCTCCCGATTGAGCGAAGCTATTGAGGCCTCACTGCGTCTTGGCAAAGGTCAGATCAGCGCGGTGATCAACGATAGCGAGACGATCTCTTTTTCGACCGACTGGCGTTGCGCAGACTGCGATGTCGCGCTGCCAGCACCGACGCCAGGACTTTTTAGCTTCAACAATCCCATTGGTGCCTGCCCGACCTGCCGTGGATTCGGACGGACACTCGGAATCGACCTGCACAAGGCCGTGCCGGATGAAAGCCTTAGCATCAGCGAAGGCCTCGTTCGCGCCTTCCAGGGCAGCAGCTACAATGAATGTCAAGCCGACCTCGAGCGCGCAGCGCGCAAGCGCAAACTCAGCCTCGAAAAGCCGCTTGATGAATTCACGGAGGAAGAACGGCAGTGGCTCTTCGATGGGGCTGACACCGACCCTGAGCGCGCATGGTCCAATGGCGACTGGTACGGTGTTCGCGGCTTCTTTAAATGGCTGGAGGCCCGAACCTACAAGATGCATGTCCGCATCTTCCTCTCTCGGTTCAGGGCCTATACGACCTGCGCAGACTGCGACGGCGGTCGACTCAAGAAGGAGGCGCTGAATTTCCGTGTCGGGGGGCATACCATTGCAGATCTCTGGTTATTGCCCGTCAGTGATTTGCTGCCGACCATGCTGGGTTGGCCCATCCCAGAGTCCGACAATGCGACACGCATGTTGCGCGGGGAAATTTGCTCTCGATTGACCTACCTCGACCGCGCTGGTCTGGGCTATATCCATCTTGATCGGCAGACGCGCACTCTGTCCGGCGGGGAGCTGCAGCGTGTCAACTTGACAACCTGTTTGGGGGCCTCGCTGGTGAACACTCTGTTCGTCTTGGATGAGCCCAGCATCGGACTGCATCCGCGTGACATTGGTCGTCTCATCGGCGTCATGGAGGGGCTAAGGGATCGCGGAAATACCTTGCTAGTCGTCGAGCATGAAGAGGCCGTGATGCGGGCTGCGGATCACTTGATTGAGATTGGTCCTGGCCGTGGTGATAAAGGGGGTGCGCTGGTCTATTCTGGAGAAATGGCAGGCTTACTGAAGAATCGCGAGTCGCTCACAGCAGACTATTTGACAGGTAGAAAGAGCATCCCCGTGCCCCGCAAGCGGCGCTCCATCGCCAAAGTGAGAAAGCTCTCCATCCGTGATGCGCGACAGAACAACCTGAAGAAGTTAAACGTCGACATTCCACTCGGTGTGTTTTGCTGCATCACCGGCGTTTCAGGCTCAGGCAAAAGCACGCTCGTGCATGAGGTGCTGTATCGGAATCTGCAACGCATCAAAGGTGAAGTCTGCGAGGATGAACCTGGGCGAGTAAAAAGCATCACGGGCCACGAAGGCATCAGTCGTGTCATCATGGTGGATCAATCCCCACTGGCGCGCACCCCCCGTTCCACCCCAGCCGTGTATGTGGGTGCCTTTGACACCATCCGCGCCTTATTCGCAGATGGTGAGGATGGCAGTGCGCTTGGACTGACACCGGGATTCTTCTCCTTCAACTCTGGGCAAGGTCGCTGCGAACGCTGCATGGGGAATGGCTTTGAAAAGATCGAGATGCAGTTCTTGAGCGATCTCTACGTGAGTTGCCCGGAATGCGAAGGCAAACGTTATCAATCCCATGCGCTGAAGGTATTGCTGAACGACAAGTCCATTCACGACGTGCTGAGCATGACCATTGATGAGGCTGTCGATTGGTGCAGCGCGGGTGCCGCACAAGGACTGAAGACCCAATCCAAGCGCTTCCAACAAGTTGCCGATCAACTATCCATCTTGATCGAGGCCGGCCTAGGCTACCTAAAACTCGGTCAACCTCTCAACACCCTGTCGGGAGGTGAAGCACAGCGTTTAAAGCTTGTGGGACATCTTCTTGAGATGAGTGGATCAGGGAAGGCCCCAGAGATTCCAAGCAGCGGGATGATGCCTGTGCTCCTCCTCGATGAACCGACCACAGGACTCCACTTTGATGACATCGCCCTGTTGGTGAAACTTCTCCAGCGTCTTGTCGATCACGGCAACAGCCTCGTCGTCATTGAGCACAACATTGAGGTCATCCAGTGCGCTGACTGGGTCATTGATCTCGGCCCTGACGCAGGCGCTGCAGGCGGCGAATTGGTAATCACCGGCACCCCTGAAGAGGTCGCGGCATGTCCCGATTCTTGGACCGGCAAGTTCTTGAAGTCAGCGCTTAGCGATGCCGTTGAGGAATCAAGCATTCGCAGTGCTTCAACGCCTGCGAAGGCCCTGCATCCAAAAGCATCAAACGCCATTTCGATTCGCGGAGCCCGAGAGCACAACCTGAAGAACATCAGCCTCGAGATCCCGCGTGATCAATTCGTCGTCGTTACCGGTCTCAGTGGATCGGGAAAAAGTTCGCTAGCGTTTGATCTCGTCTTTGCCGAAGGCCAACGCCGCTTCCTCGATAGCATGAGCGTCTATGCACGCACCTTCGTGGAGCAGATGGAAAAGCCCGAAGTTGATCTCATCACGGGCGTCCCACCCACGGTAGCTATCGAGCAACGCATCTCGCGCGGCGGTGGAAAATCGACGGTGGCGACTGTCACGGAGGTCTATCACTTCCTGCGACTTCTCTTCGCCAAACTTGGCACACAACACTGCCCAAAGTGTGCGGTCGCTGTTGAGAAACAAACGATTGCCGCCGTCGTCAAGAGTCTGACGGAATGGGCGAAAAAGGAATCGTTCCACCTGATGGCACCGCTGGTCAAAGCGCGCAAAGGCTTCCATAATGAAGTCGCAGACCATGCGCGGAAGCATGGAATCGAGACGCTCTGGGTCGATGGGGTCTTCCGAGACACGCTGAATTTCAAGAAGCTTGAGCGCTTCAAAGAACACACCATCGATGCGGTTATTGCCAAGGTAGAAAAGGGAACGAGCGAGTTGACCCTGCGAGCACTCGTGGACACAGCCTTGAAGATGGGCAAAGGGACGCTGCGTGTCCTGATGGCGGACAAATCCATTCAAGTGCTGAACACTTCCATGAGTTGCCCTTCCTGCGGCATGTCGTTTGAAGAGCTTGATCCTCGTCTGTTCTCGTTCAACAGCCCCCATGGATGGTGCCGCAGTTGTCGCGGGTTCGGATTTGAAGTTCACTCTCAAGGCGCAGCTCCACGTCGCGATGACATCTCCCAATTGGAAGCTGAGCTTGAGGAAGAGCGCCGCCTCACTCGCCATCGTGGCGATGACGAAGATGATGAAGAGAACGAACGTCGGGTCTGCGAAAGCTGCAACGGCTCTCGCCTCAACGAAGTCGCACGCGCCGTCCACCTCCAAGGCCGTACCGTGCCGGAGATCAACGCGCTCGCTGCGGGTGATGCATCCGCCATCGTATCGCAGTTCCGCTTCGCCGGACGTGAGGCAGAGATTGCCCGCGACATTTTGGTGGAGATCGAACAGCGCCTGCGATTCATGCAAGAGGTGGGGCTCGGTTATCTGCAACTCAACCGCAGCGCCGATACCTTGAGCGGCGGGGAGGCGCAGCGCATTCGCCTTTCGGCGCAGCTTGGCTCCAACTTACGTGGTGTCCTCTATGTCTTGGACGAGCCCACGATTGGCCTTCACCCCCGCGATAATCAGCGCTTGTTGGACACACTTGTAGCCCTTCGCGATAAGGGCAACTCCTTGCTTGTCGTCGAGCATGACGACGACACGATGCGTCGCGCGGATACGATCATTGATCTCGGACCAGGCGCAGGCCGGTTTGGCGGTGAAGTCATTTCCCAAGGATCACTGAAACACATCCTTGCGGACAAGAAGAGTGTGACGGGCCAGGGATTGCGGCATCCGATGCAACACCCGCTGAAGGGCAAGCGACGCCCCCTGCCGAAGAAGGGTGACAAAGAGGGATGGCTCCGCATCGAAGGCGCAACGGCGAACAATCTGAAGGACATCAATGTCAGCATCCCCATCGCGAGGTTGACCGTGATCACCGGAGTTAGCGGCAGCGGTAAAAGCACCTTCATGCACAGCGTGCTGATGCCTTCCGTGAAAGGCGCATTGGCGAAGCCAACCAAGACGAAGAAGGCCAAAGGTGCGACCGCAAATCCTTGGGGGAAGCTAATCGGCGCAGAACTTTTCAACGCTGCCTACGAGGTGGACCAAAGCCCCATCGGTAAGACAAGTCGATCCTGCCCCGCGACCTACGTCGGCATCATGGATGACATCCGCAAACTCTTCGCGCAACTCCCTGTCTCCCGCACGCGAGGCTATGAAGCTGGGCGATTCTCGTTCAACACAGATGGCGGACGCTGCGAGACTTGCCAAGGCAATGGCGAGATCAAGGTTGAGATGAACTTCCTGCCAACAACGCGAGTGCATTGCGAAGTGTGCAACGGGATGCGGTTCAATGCGGCGACGCTTGAGGTCGAATACAACAGCAAGAACATCGGGCAAGTGCTCCGCATGAGCATTACTGAAGCAGCAGAGTTTTTCTCCAGCGTGCCACGCATCGCGAGACCATTGCAATTGCTAGCGGAGACAGGCGTCGGTTATCTACAGCTCGGGCAGGCCAGCCCCACCCTGAGTGGTGGTGAGGCACAGCGGCTAAAGCTGGTGACGGAACTCAGCACTGGCCAGGGACGTACGGCGACAGAGAAACTGCGTGGACTCAAAAACGCACGACGCAATCTCTACCTCATCGAAGAACCGACCATCGGCCTCCACATGGCAGACGTTGCGCGACTGCTGGAGATTCTGCATCGACTTGCAGACGAAGGCCATACGGTTGTCGTGATTGAGCACCATCCAGACGTGTTTGCAGAGGCGGATTACCTCATCGACATCGGCCCCGAAGCTGGCGCAGATGGAGGCATGGTCGTCGCTGAAGGCACTCCAGAACAGGTCGCCCAACACAAGACCAGCCGCACGGCTCCCTTCTTGAAGATCGCGCTGAATCAATAATGCACCGCCACCAGATACAGCCCCTCAGCGGGTGCGGCATGGTTGCTTTGCAGACCTTCTGCATCCGTTAATAGCTCACGCAGCCATTCCGGTCGTGCCTTGCCGCGCGCGATGTGAATCATCGTGCCAACGATGAGGCGCACCATCTTGTAGAGGAAGCCTTCACCTTCGATCTCGATCTCCATGACATCCCCCACAGTGCTGACCTTCACGCTGCGGAGCGTGCGTGTGGTGCTGGCGGGATCTTCGCGGCGCTCGATCTCGCTGATGTCCCCGCGATTGGCGGACAGGCGTGCAAAATTGTATCGGCCCACCAGCATCTGCGCGCATTCAGCGAGGGCCGCCTCATCGACTTCACCATAGACATGCCACGAACGGTTGATCTCGAACGGCGTAAAGATGGTTGGTCGCCAGATCCTGTAACGATACGTTTTGCCCACCGCATCAAAGCGAGCGTGAAAGGCATCAGGCACACTCTCCGCAGCCATGATACGAATGCTCGGCGGCAAACAGGCGTTCAGCGCCTGCACCCACACCTCATCTGTCAATCGAGCTGTGATGGGGATGTCCGCATGGGCCACCTGCCCGAGGGCATGCACTCCAGAATCCGTCCGCCCGGAACCCTGCACACGAATGGTTGTGCCGCTGACTTTTCGCAGGGCAAGATTGAGCTGATCTTGAACAGTGTCTCCACTGGGCAGGCTCTGCCAGCCCCGCCAAGGCGTGCCATCGTAGGCGATGGTCAGTTTCAATCGCCGGGTTTGATTTGGTTTGGAATCAGGATCCACGTCTGCGTCGCCTTTGGCCAGTGGATTCAGCGCTCCACGGTATTTCATAAGCATCCTCCGGCAGCAGGAAGCCCTCAGGACCGCGCTGGTTATTCAGGTAGTCCTGGAGGATCACCACGGCTGCAAGTTGATCGACGACTTCATCACGTTCCTTGCGCCCAGTGATGCCCGCACGGGCGAGCGATGCCTCCGCCTCGACGGAGGACAGTCGTTCATCCACATACTCAATGGGCACATCGTGATTTAACTCTTTGCCAAGTTTTTCGCCGAAGCGTTCGCTCCGCAGTGCCGCAGCGCCCTTCTCACCGCTGAGGTGAAACGGCATCCCGATGATAATGGTACCGATTTCTCGCTCACGAACGATTCGCGCGATCTCGCGCTCGGGCTCTGCTCGCGCGTCAAGTGTGCGCAACGGGCTTGCGACCAACCGCAGGTCATCGCTGATGGCGAGCCCAATACGGACGGTGCCGTGATCGATAGCGAGGATGCGGGACACGGGTGCTTTTACGTTAACTCTTTCGGCAATTGATCCATCAGTTTCTTGATGCTCTCTGCATGACTACGCGTCGCAATCAGAAGCGCATCCGGTGCCTGTACGATGATGAGGTCAGAGACCCCCAGCAGGGCGATGTGCTGCTTTGTCTGGCTGAAGACGATGTTATCTGCGGCCTCGTATTGAGAGAGCGCACAGTTGTGCTGATTGCCATTGCCATCCTTCTCCAGGTAGGCACCGACGGAGGTCCAGTTGCCGACATCATCCCAGTCGAAGGTGGCCTCCACGTTCAATACCCGGCTGGCCTTTTCCATCAGCGCATAGTCAATAGAGAGCTTTGGCAGTTTCCCAAATTGGGTATTGATCGTCGCAGGCAGATCGCGGGAGTTACGCATTTCGGAGACGAAGTCCGCCAGCACTGGGCAGTGCCTGCTTAGCTCGCTAAAGATAGCTGGAATCGTCCAGACAAACATCCCTGCATTCCAGGCGAATGAACCCTGGCTCAAGAAAAACTCCGCAAGCTCTGGATTGGGCTTTTCACGAAAGCGCACCACTTCATAGACAGCGGCATCTTCCAGTCCAGGCATCTGGGAGCGACGTCCACGCTCCACATACCCGTAGCTGGGGCACGGCCAGGTTGGCTTAATGCCCACGGTGACGAGACTGCCGCCCGCTTCTGCGGCCACCATCGCACTCGTCAGCACTTGCTGAAAGGCAGCGCGATCATTGATCAGGTGATCTGCCGGCAGCACCATCATCGTCGCAGTTGGGTCCCGTGAGACCACCCAGCCAACGCCCAGTGCAATGGCTGGCGCGGTATCGCGTTTTTCAGGTTCAGCCAGAATGTTTTCCGGCGGCAGATCCTTGAGGATGGCCCTCACTGCGGCCTCTTGCTGATGATTGGTGAGAATCAGGATGTTCTCCTTCGGCACCAGTCCATCGAGGCGCTCGACGGTCATTTCCAGCAATGTTTTGTCGCCAAAAAGCTTCAGCAACTGCTTGGGCAAGGTATCGCGGCTAACGGGCCAGAAGCGCTGACCGCTGCCACCTGCAAGGATGAGGGCATAACGTGAGGAAGGGGCGGATGAAGACATGAATCAGAATCAGGGGGTGGGGAGGCGACAGCGCCCTACACAAAGTAAGAACGCCTCGGCCATTTGCAAGGCGCGCTTCAACATGGTAGATCCACACCACTGAAAGTCGATACCAACAGCCTGCAAACGCGCCAGGACAGCAGGGAACTGGCGTTTGATCCGCATTTCACCGTTCTGGATGAAACGGCGGACTACATCGTGGTGGATAAGCCCGCCCCCCTCCAGGCGCACCCATCCAATCCTGGGTGCGCACCGACCCTCTGGGATGGCCTGCGGGAACTGCTTGCCTTCGAAATTATCAACGGCGGGCAAGTCTCCATCATCAATCGCCTGGATCGCGAAACGAGTGGGGTCACCCTGGTGGCGAAGAACGCTGCTGCTGCACGCTTCTTTGGCATCGCCATGCAGGAAAGACGTTTCCACAAAACCTATCTAACGGTTGCACTTGGCTGGCCGGATTGGGATGAGAAGCATGTGACCGCGCCGATCCTGCGCAAGGGTGAACTTGAGCCCTCTGCCATCTGGGTCAAACAGTGCGTCCATCCCGACGGGGTAGCGTCCGAGACGAACTTCCGCGTTCTCCAGCGCGGAGGCAGCCCCACACTGCCGTTGTCCTTGATCGAGGCTTCACCCGTGACGGGTCGGATGCACCAGATCCGCGTCCACCTTGCTTATCTGGGGCATCCAGTGCTGGGTGACAAGATTTACGGAGCCGATGAATCTTGTTACCTGGACTTCATCCAAACTGGCTGGTCACCGGATCTGCAAGCGAGACTTCACTTGCGCCGCCAAGCCCTGCACGCCCACCAATTGCGAATCGCCACGGAGACATTGACGGCAGAGTGGACGGCCCCGTGCCCTGACCTATTTGATCAAGTCTTGGCGGGTGCACTATAGAAAGGCCCAAGCTCCGCGAGGGAACTTGGGCCACAGAATCACGCTCAAACTTGGACCGAAGCCTTACTCCGCCTTTTTGGCTTTGCCCTTGCCTTTTCCTTTGCCCTTGGCCGCACCTTTGGCCGCTGGTGCGGCGACTGGCGTGACCTTCTCACCGGGTTTTGGCAGACCTGCCTTCACACTTTCCCATTCGGGATTGAGGGTGGCTTCGCTGATTTTCAGATTGCGGAAAGCCACAGATTGCCCACCAACGGTGAATCCAGGGGCCATGCGGTCCTGTTTGAAAAGATCGCTGCTGCCGTAAGCGGCAAAGTCATCGACTTGACCGAGCATCGTATCGCCGACCATTTCCATCCGCACTTTGTGCCACGTGCCGGGCTGGAGATCTGCGGGAACGCGGGCGAAGACGATGGCTTTGTCCGGACCGTCATGGTCGTTGTCATCGCGCTGCACGGTGATGCTTTTCGGCGTGATGCTGATCCGCGCCATGTGATCTTTGACGGCGTTGATGGAGAAACTGGTGGTGCGGGCTCCTTGAAATTGGAATTCATACTCGACAACAAAATCTCCGAGCTTGTTGGGCAGGCGAGTCACCGCGCCGTGATTGTCTTCAGGCTTCTCGGCACCGAGCCAAGCACCGTCTGCCAATTCCCACTTTCCTTTGGCCGATTTCCAGGGTTCGCCAGGGGCGGAGTCGAGCTTGTTTTCATAGATGACCTTGCCTGGGATGGCGAGCATCGGCTTGTCACCTGCGGCTGCGGCGCTGGCGACGATTAAGATAGAGAGTGCAGTGAGGGTAGTGTTCTTCATGACAGGGCGGGAAACGTGGAGGAGTAGCGGATTTATCACGATTCGCTCCCGAACCTATAACCTCAGGCCTCGATCCAGACCGTGGTGCCCTCAGGCACACGATCAAACAGCTCCATGATATCGCGGTTCGCCATGCGGATACAGCCGTGGCTGCCCTTGCGCCCCATGCGATGCTCCTCGTTGGTGCCGTGAATGTAGATATACCGATCAAACGTATTGGCATTGCGCTTTTCCAATCCACGAAGCCGCAGGATGCGGGTGAGGATCAGATCTTCCTCAGCAGGATCGCCAGGGCTCCAATGGCCGACCGGTTTACGGGCCTTAAAGATGGTGCCGGACTCTGCTTCTTCGCCAAACTTCTCTGCCACGACGAACCCGCCCAGCGGCGTCTTGTTGCTACCCTCCTCGAACCCGATGCCAAACTTTGAGGTGCTGCAGGGCCAGGTCCCCACCACGCGGTGTCCATCACAGAGCGACAGAGTCTGCGTGCCAATGGAGACTTCGATACGGGGATTCGTCACCTTCGTCATCATGCCCAATACTACGAGCCTGCAGAGGCTGCTTTTTTCTTGTTTGATGCACGAATGTTCAGCATTTCGACAAAGATGGAAAAGGCCATGGCAAAGTACACATAACCCTTCGGAATGTGGAAATGCAGCCCCTCACCCACTAGAGCCGTGCCGATCAGCATGAGGAAGGAGAGTGCCAGCATCTTCACCGTGGGATGCTTACTGATGAAAGCTGAGACTGAGCCCGCAAAGATCATCATGAAGCCGACGGAGATCATCACCGCAATGATCATGACCAAAATGTGGTCAGCCATGCCTACGGCCGTAATGACAGAGTCCAGCGAGAACACCAAATCCAGCACCGCGATCTGAATGAGAATGCCAGTGAGACTCGCGCCCCGCCCTGCACGCTCGACATCTCCTTCGGGATCGCCCTCGATCTTGTGATGGATTTCCTTCGTGCTTTTGTAGAGTAGAAACAGGCCACCCAGGATCAGGATCAGATCCTTGCCGGAGAATTCACGATTCACTAGGCTGAAAAGTGGGTCCTTCAATTGCATGACCCAACTGATGGAGAGCAGTAGCAGAATCCGCGTAATCATCGCGAAACCAAGTCCCAAGAACCGCGCCCTCGGGCGATCCGCCTCCGGCACCTTGTCCACCAGAATGGAGATGAAGACGATATTATCGATGCCGAGCACGATCTCCATGATCGTCAGCGTCAGCAGGGCGATCCAGGCCTCCGGATCGGAGAGCCACGAGAAGTCCAGAAGATTGAGTTGGGCAAGAATGAGGGCAGGCATGAAGGGCCGAGCCTATCCTAAATTGGCACACTGGCAACCGCCGGATGCGGCCCGTGATTGCCGCCAAGGTCGATTCGCGCTACGATACCCCATGCCACCACCTGCCCCCGATGATTCACGCGCTGCGGAGACGCTGCGTGGCACGGTGGAGCGCGTGACTTTTCACTCAGAAGACACTGGGTACTGCATCCTGAAGGTGCTGCCTGAAGGGCGCAGCGACATCGTGGCGCTGATCGGCAAAGCTCCCCGCGTCGTGCCGGGCGAACACGTCGAGGCACTGGGCACTTGGGAGCGATCCCGCGATTTTGGGCCGCAGTTCAAGGCCTCTGAACTCCGCTTAAAACGACCTGATTCCATGGACGGCATGGAACGTTACCTTGCAAGCGGCTTGATCGAGGGCATCGGACCTTCGTTTGCCAAACGAGTCATCAAGAAGTTCGGGAGCAAGACCTTCGAGATCATCGAAAATGAGTCCGCACGACTGGAGGAGGTCGAAGGCATCGGCACAAAACGCCGCCGCGAGATCCGGTCCTCCTGGATGAAGCAAAAAGCAGTGCACGGCATCATGCTGTTCCTTCACCAGCATGGCATCACGCCTTCGCGGGCATTACGCATTTACAAGACCTATGGCGACGAGGCGATGGACGTGCTGCAAAAGAACCCATACCGTCTCGCCGAAGATATTCGTGGGATTGGATTCAAGACCGCAGATGAAATTGCCCAGCAAGTGGGGCTCGCAGCCAATGCCCCAGAACGACTGCGGGCTGGATTGCTGCACATCGTAGAGGAAGCCGCGCGGTCAGGACACACCTGTGTGCCGGAGGAAAAGGTAATCAAAGATGCCACCGCTCTGCTGGGTGCAGACGAAATGGCGGTGGGCGAAGAAGCCACGGCAGTGCTGCTAGCAGGCGATCTGGAGCGGCATGATGTCGGCGGGCAGTCGATGTTTTATCTGCCCTACCTGCGTGGTGCGGAGATGAGCATCGCCCGCGCTCTGAAGGAACTCCAGGGCGTGCCGCCGACCTATCCGACCATTCAGGTGGACGCCGCGCTGGAGTGGGCTGCACGCACCACGGGCAAAGCCTTGGCCACCAGTCAGGCCGAAGCCGTACGTAGCGCCCTCGCACAGCGCGTGCTGATCATCACAGGCGGGCCTGGCGTGGGGAAGACGACCATTCTTCGCACCGTGCTCTCCATCCTCGGCAGTAAGGCGGTAAAAATCGTGCTGGCAGCGCCTACCGGGCGGGCAGCGAAGCGCATGACGGAGAGCACTGGCCTGGAGGCAAAGACTCTGCACCGTCTGCTGGAATTCCAGGGTGAAGGTGGCTGGGGAAGGCATCGCGGGAAACCTCTGGTGGGCGATCTTTTTGTGGTGGACGAGGCCTCGATGATTGATGCGCCGCTGATGGCTCAGTTTCTCAGTGCACTCCCCCAGGGTGCGCACCTCCTCATCGTCGGCGATGCGGATCAGTTGCCTTCCGTAGGCCCAGGCATGGTGTTGAATGACCTCATCAATAGCGGAGCCGTTCCCTGTGTGCGTTTGACGGAGATCTTCCGGCAGGCGGCCTCCAGTCGCATCATTACCTCCGCCCACGACATCAATCAGGGACGCATTCCAGACTTAAAATCACACGCAGACAGTGATTTTTTCTTCCTCGCCGCAGCGGACCCAGAGCAAGTGCGCGATGTCATCGTCGATCTCGTCAAACGTCGGTTGCCCGCCAAGTATGGTTTTGATCCACTGTCAGAAATCCAGGTGCTGACACCGATGAATCGCAATTTGCTGGGCACGCAATCCCTGAATCAGGCCCTGCAATCGGCGCTGAATCCGCCGAACGAGATCAAGTATGAGGTGGAGCGATTTGGCTGCTGCTTCCGCGTCGGAGATCGCGTCATCCAGACCCAGAACAACTACGATAAGGACATCTTCAACGGAGACCTTGGCCACATCGTCGCGATTGAGACCGATCCGCTGAAGGTGGATGTGCGATTCGATGGACAGCGACTGGTCTCCTACGAGCCAGGAGAACTGGACGAACTCCAACTGGCGTACGCGCTGACGGTGCACAAGTCCCAGGGCTCTGAGTTCCCCTGCGTGGTCATGCCCATCAGCACTCAGCACTATGTGTTGCTTGAGCGCAGCCTCCTCTATACCGGCATCACCCGCGCCAAGAAGCTGGTCGTGCTCGTCGGCGACGAACGCGCTCTTTCGCTGGCCATTAACCGCCAGGAAAGCCGGAAAAGATGGACGGGGCTGCGGCAAGTTTTAACGAACTAACCGCGGATGAATCGACTTCATTCCCAGGGCTTATATAGATTTTTTAGCTTTCTTTTCATCCGCTTAAGGTATTTCGCGTTTTTTCTGTCACCGTTGGCGGCCGATTGGATATATACTTACCATGACTCTCTCCTCGGCACCCGCCCCCAAGGCCTTCTGTTGGTTAGCAGTCGTCCTGTTTTGGTTCGGCTTCGCCACGCAACCATCCAGAGGAGCGGGGACGGGTGTGATCATAGGTATCCCTCAGCCGAACTCGATGGTCGTGACCAATCAGTGGAATACAGATGCCCCCAACGACGAGGAGCGGCGCAAAATCGAAGAGGAGACACGCCGGGAAATTCTGCGCGTGACAGAAAATGATCCCGCCTATGCCTCTGCGCGCTTTGGAAGATTTGCCGAGCTCGTCCTGCTGCCAGGAATCGTGCTGATGCTGCTCATCGTGCTCATTCGACGGGGCGCGGGTGGTTGCATGTGATCTGCTTTAGCCCGATGTGAGACGCCAAGCACGGGCGGCCTCCTGCATCCGTTGCAGCATGTAATAGACAGTGCGACTGCGCAGTCTGACCAGGGTGCTTCCGACGATGCGGTCAATGACCACTGACTCTGTGCTGAGAACGTCATCAATCTTCGCCCCCCCAAAACCTCGCGCCAAGATGGACGCCAGCGCACGAGTCAGCGTCTGAACTTTCGGCCCCAAGGCGAAGGCAAAGTGCGCACCACCTTCTTCCCCCACCCGGAAAAACACTCCCACCGTGTCCGTGCATTGCTCGTCTCGCCGCACATCACGAATCGCATACACTTCCCCCTCCACCGGCTCATACTGGCTAGCGCTCTCCGCAAAGTGCACCAACATCTCGCGACGCTCAGGTTCCGTCATCCCCTCAAACAGGGTCACGATTTCCGCGAGCGCAGGGGGGATCGGCATGACAGCAGGCGGGCTCACCAGCCGATTTTGGCCTGATGATAGTGGTAGAAGGTGCCCGTCAGCCGTGCGTGCATGATCAGGCAGGCCATCGTCACCAGCGGGCCTAACAGCACCCCAAAAAAGAACCCAACCAGTCCGATGCCGGTGAGGAAACGCAGCGGCAGTTCCACCATCACCATGGCGACCGCTAGGATCAGGTAATTCGGCATTAACTTGATCAGCGTCAGCAAAATCTTCGGCTGCACCGCAGGCAACAGTGAACCATTCACGACGACAGACAGTACCCCAATCGGGAAGTACACGTTGCCTAGCAGCCGCAGCACCACCGGACCATCCGCAGAGAGCGCGGCTCCAAATCCCATCCCATGCGTCATGTTCCACAGCAGTGCGGGCAGCGCGCCGATGAACCAGATCGCCACCATCTGTAGCCCTGGTATCAGCAGGTCTTCCACGAAGTTTGATACCGCTGGCCATTCAGGCAAATCCTTGCGCTGCGTGATCGCCGCCTCCACGATCTTAAAATAATAAGCAGCAAAATAGAGCGGCCCAAGAATTGCGGGGATGATCCCGATCACCGGGGCAATCGTCCCGATTGCCAGCAGCAGCAGCATGATGGCCCCTGGAATGAGGATGGAAAGATTCCGGCTCAGCCACGGGAAAGTCACCGCATCCACCAGCATTCCAGGGATGGACGACGGAGGAAAGGTCGGCTCGTCGTCCTCCTCCTCCGCCTTCTTCTCCACAGGCACCGGCGGGGCCAGCGCCGCAGCCACTTCCTCTGGCGTCGCCACCTGCCCCGGATCAGCAGTCGGCGGTGGAGCCGGAGGGGGCAGATCTGGCAGCGGCAGGCTCATAGGCGGGACGTTAATATTGCGGCTCTGGAGTCACATACTTGGTGGAGGCGTTGTTCACGCGCCCCACCGTTGGGATCAGACCATTCATCTCCTGATTGCCGCCCGTGGCATTTCCATATTGTTGGTTGAAGGGGCGGTAAAGTGAATCACCACCGCGTCCGGCGGTAGGCACATTGGTATTGACTGGCTGATCAGGGGTGGGCAGACCACCCGCCTTCCGCTGAGACTGATCCAAAGCATGGCGAGACCAAGCCAGATCCGTCGCCTGCTGGGCGATCCGCACATCCAGCGCCTCCTTCGCCGCCAGATAGGCCTCCTGACTCAGTGCCCCACTCGCACGCCGACGCTCCAGCTCCTCATACTGCGGGCGGGCGCGCGCTCTCAATTGCTGATCATACTGATTCAGGCTATCCACCGTCGGGATCGTGCTGCTGCAGGATGCAGCAAAAAAGACGCTTACCAGCGCCGCCAAATGAAAATAATACTTCATGTCTGCGCCAGAATAGCGGTCTGGACCGTTGTTTTCAATGCAAACCGGATTCCCCGGCCTGAACCTACACTTTTCGACCCCTTGAGCGACCCCGATCCCATCCTCGAC
>CAZCAL010000047.1:0-16509 GCA_964496625.1 uncultured Verrucomicrobiaceae bacterium
CCAGGCGATGGGTGGTCAATTGCGTGGCTTCAAGCGTGGCATGTATGAGGGGGCTCTGCGGCAGGCGGCTATCGCCCGCTGGCCAGGTGTGATTCCTGCGGGCACCGTGCGTGACGAGCCCTGGGCGTTTTGGGATTTTTTGCCAACGGCAGTGGAACTCAGTGGCCAAAAGTTGCCGGAAGGATTCCAGACTGATGGAAAGTCACTGGTATCGTTCCTGAAAGGAGGTCCCGCCCCATCGCGCGATTACTTCTATTGGGAGTTGCACGAGGGCACCTCCCTCCAGGCGGTTCGCTTTGGGCAATGGAAGGCGGTTCGCAATGGGCCCGGCAAGCCTCTGGAGCTTTACGACCTCAGTGCTGATCTTGCGGAGGCAAATAATTTGGCTGCGCAAAAGCCAGAGATCGCCGCCCAAGCTGAGCGGTATTTGAAGGAGGGGCGCAGCGAAGATCCCAACTGGCCGATGGTCGAGAAGCGGCCAAATCAAGGCAAGGGAAAGAAGAAAGGTAAGGCAAAGGCAGGCAAAGCATGATCCCTGATCCCATCGAAAAACTTCGCGCAGACGCTTGGCTGGGAGACGCCGTTCTGGAACTTTATGTCCGTTCTATGATCCTTGATAAGCGTGGGCTCGTGGATGCGGCAATGAAGCAGCGCTTCACCTGCAATCAGTTTTTGAATTGCTTTGGCAATCCCACCAAAGTCGAAGCAGACATCGGCATCATCTATCGTGATCGAGGCCTTGAAGCCGCTTTTGATCACATCAAGACACGCTTGCAGCCCCTCTTTGAGAAGCAAGAGGCCAATCGCAAACCATCAACCAAGAACCAATCATGATTCATCGCATCTTCGCAACCCTCCTCTTTGGTCTCATCGTCTCAGGAGCCTCTGCTGCGGACAAACCCAACATCGTTTTCATCCTCGCAGATGACCTTGGCTGGGGAGACATCGGCTGCAATGGTCAGAAGACCTTGACCACGCCGAACATTGATCGCATGGCGGCAGAGGGGATGCGTTTTACGCGGCACTATGCCGGTTCCACGGTGTGTGCACCTTCGCGTTGTGTGCTGATGACAGGCCTGCACACAGGGCACTGTCGGGTGCGCGGCAACGATAATTGGATCATCCCTGATGGTGACGTGACGGTGCCAAACCTCCTGAAAAAGGCAGGTTATCGCACGGCAGCGATTGGCAAGTATGGGCTCGGAAAACCGCTGCCTGATGATGATCCGCTGCGCAAAGGCTTCGATTATTTCTTTGGCTACGTCAGCACGGGCCACGCGCATAACTTTTTTACGCCCTTCCTTTTGCGCAATGGGAAGCAGGTGGCGTTAGAGGGAAACACCGTCATCCCGGGTAGCGAAAACGGCACTTGGCCTGGCACTGGCGTTGCACCTCTGGATGGTCGCAAACAATGGGCTCCGCAGCTTTTTTCCGAGGATGTGCAGGCCTACCTCAAGGAACGCGGTGCAAAGAAGGACGGGCCGTTTTTTCTCTACTACGCGCTCAATATTCCCCACGCGAACAACGAGGCCAAGAAGGATTCGCCGCTCGGGCACGGGCTGGAATCCCCAGACTACGGCGAGTTTAAAAATCGCGATTGGCCGGATGCGGAGAAGGGCTTTGCGCAGTTCATTCGCTTCCTTGACAATGAGGTCGGCGGCGTGATCGAGACCTTGAAGAAGACTGGCATGGCGGAGAATACCATTCTGATGTTCTCCAGTGACAATGGCCCACATCAGGAAGGTGGGCATCTGTCTGATTTCTTCGACTCCAATGGTCCTCTCAATGGGATCAAACGCGACTTAACGGACGGTGGTGTGCGGGTGCCGTTGATCGCCTGGTGCCCAGGTAAAATCAAGGCTGGTGTCGAGAGTAAGCACGTTAGTGGCTTTCAAGACTTCCTGCCCACCGTAGCGGAGATCAGCGGTGCATCACTGACCACGGAGACGGATGGGATCTCGTACGCGCCAACACTTTTTGGCAATCCAGATGGGCAGAAACAACACCCTTATTTGTTCTGGGACTTCAATGAGCAGGGCGGGAAGCGCGCGGTGCTGAAGTGGCCGTGGAAACTCATCCACCTGAACACTCTCGGGGTTGCAGGGAAAGGGAAGGGCAAACCCAAGCCGCTCCAAACACTGCTCTTTAATCTGGATAACGACGAGGGTGAGCAGACCAATGTCGCCGACCAAAATCCGGAGGTGCTCGCCGAGCTGGAACCGCTGCTAAAGAGTGGCTGGACGGATCCTCAGTAGCCCAAAGTGCCTCATCGAAAGAAGATCGGCACTGGTACGATCTTCACCGCAGCCCCGCCCAAGGGGCTGCCCTTTGTCTCTTCGATGGCATCGACCAGATTGTCTTTGAAGCCTATGCTCAGTGTGCCGACTTCCACCTTCACATACACCACGGCTTGCACCAATTGGCCGTATTGATCGCGAGCCATCGTCACCTGTGGCACCTTCTCAAAGACGGCATACTCGACACGGTCCACCCGACCTGCGGCAGTGACTTTGCTGGACTTGCGCGTGGGTTTCCCCATCGACATGGCCACTTCTTCCGTGGTCATGCCCAGGGCGACCTCATGTGCATCGATGAGCTGGTTCACCTGTTGCTGGCGTTGATACATTTTTTTCAAATTGGCAGCCATGTTCGGATCTGGTGAGATCACGTCCGTCGGCCGGACCCATCCAGAGACATCGCCATGCCGGGCGCGACCACGAACGCGGTACGCGGTATCGGAGAGGCCGATGAGCGTGACAATCGTGCCGGGTGCCATGCTGCCGAGGGCGCGGTCGAAAGTGGAATGGTAATAGATGGGGCACTCCAGGGCGATTTTCACTCGCAACGGCTGCTTCAGCATGTCCTCCACGTCAATGGTGCCCGGCTCAGGTGCCAGTGCAGACGTGGAGCGTCGGGGGGTCAACTGAGCGCTGGCAGGAAGGGTGGCGATGATGAAGAGAAGCATCAAGGCCCAGCCAGCAAAGGCGTGGATAGTTTTCACAGCGGTGGTGGGATGGTGAGGGGAGTATAACGAACCCCTTTGACGATGGAAAGGAGCTTTTGTTCGACTGCGGGGCCTTCCTGAATATTCATTGAGGCCATGAGCAACGGCCCCCTTTCCACCAAACTCTTTGAAACTGCCCTGAAATACATCCCTGGCGGGGTGAATAGCCCTGTGCGCGCCTTCCGCAATGTGGGTGGTCAGCCCTTTTTTGCCCGTCGTGCCAAGGGGGCACGTGTCTGGGACGTCGATGGTCGGGATTTGATTGATTATGTGGGCACTTGGGGTCCTGCCATCTTGGGTCACGCGCCCTTGCCGGTGATTGAGGCCATTCACACTGCGGCGAAGGACGGCGTCAGCTTTGGCATCCCGAATCCTTACGAGGTAGAAATGGCGCGCACGATTTGCGAGTGGGTTCCTTCCATTCAAAAGGTTCGCATGGTGAATAGCGGCACGGAGGCTACCATGTCCGCCATCCGGCTCGCGCGTGGCTTCACGGATCGGGACGTCATTGTGAAGTTTGAAGGCTGTTACCATGGCCACGTTGACTCTCTGCTGGTTGCCGCCGGTAGCGGTGCTTTGACCCATGGCCGCCCTGATAGCGCTGGCATCCCGGCTTCCTTCGCAGAAAAAACGGCCATCCTTCCGCTCAATGACGTGGAGGCCTTGGAGGCGCTGTTTGCTGCCCGTGGGCCTGAGATCGCTGCGATTATTGTGGAGCCCTATCCTGCGAATGCGGGGCTCATCCTCCCGCAGCCAGGCTTCCTGCAGGCGCTGCGAGACATCACCGCCAAGCATGGGGCGCTGCTTATTTTTGACGAGGTGATGACGGGCTTCCGCCTAGCCAAGGGCGGGGTGCAAGAGTTGGAGGGCATCACGCCTGATCTGACTTGTCTCGGAAAAGTGATCGGTGGTGGTCTGCCAGTCGGAGCCTTTGGCGGACGTGCTGACGTGATGGATTGTCTCGCGCCAGATGGGCCGGTCTATCAGGCGGGGACGCTGTCAGGGAATCCCGTGGCCTTGGCGGCGGGGCTGGCCCAACTGCGAGAAATCGAGCGCCAAGGTGGCTATGCTGTTTTGGAAAGCCTCGGCGTGATCATGGAGGAGGCCGTGCTGGACATTCTGAAGAAGAAAGGGCTTGGCTGGCGCTGGTATCGACGTGGCAGCATGTTCTGCCTGTTCTTTACGGACACCGAGGTCAAAAACCTCACCGATGCGAAGACGGCTGATCTCGCTACCTTCCGCAAATACTTCCATCACTGCCTGGATAACGGCGTCTATTTTGCACCTTCCCAGTTCGAGACTGGCTTCATCTCCATGGCGCACAGTCCTGATGATCTCGCCCGCACTGCTGAAGTGGCTGCGGCGGCGATCAACGCGGCTTTGGGTTGAGAGACTGGGCGACCGCTGCCGTTATCTATTCATCATGAAAAACACCATCGCTTCCGTACTCGTCTCGAGCATTACGCTCATCGCCCTTGCCTCCGCTGGGGCCGCAGATACGCCCGCCAACCTGTTGGCGATCCCAGGGAAGGTGCTCTACCAAAACGATTTGGCCGGGGAAGTAGGCGCTCCATTGAAGGTCGCAAAAGGCAAGTGGGAGGCGGTGGAAGGCGTCCTGCGTGGCTCCGAAGTGGCTGCGGATGACCACGCTGCGGTGGTGAAACTTGCTGCACCCTTCAAAGACGCCGTCTTTGAATATGAAGTGCGCTTCGTTGGCGATGCCAAGTCCACATCGCTCTCCATCAACGATGCGAAGGATCACGTCTGCCGCGTCTCACTGACTCCGACCAGTGTGACCGTGCAGAAGGACGATCATGACCATGAGGGGCCAGATGTCGCTGAAGTGTTTCATCGCCTGAAAGCAGACCTGAAGCCGGGCGAGTGGCACAAAGTCCGTTTGGAAATGGTCGGTAGCGAGATGGTGGGTCGCTGCGATGATTTCGTTGGCTTTGGTTCACACGATCTGATCGGAACCCAAAAGGCCAGCTTCGGCTTCACCGTTTCAGGAGAGTCGGTGGAATTCCGCAATCTTCGCGTGTATGAGGCAAAGCCAAATCCAGAGTGGGAATCATTGAAGAAGAAACTCATCCGCAAAGCGGAGCGCGGTTCCTGATCTGAGCACCCGGCTAGTGCAACATCTGCCAAGTCTTCACAGATTCAATCGGGCAGAGCAGCATCAAGACGTTGAGCGTCAGATTATCCCGAATCGTAAGGAGCAGGGTCATCTCAGTCACGACGAAGGCAACGACTGACCGTCGTAGCCCGATGGATTGCGCCAGGGCGAAGCCGATCATGCAGCACGCGATGTCGCCCAGGGTGTTGAGGATGGAATCACCTTCGTAGCCAAGACTAATCGTGACTTCGCGGTAGCGATGGATGACATAAGCGCTGTTTTCGGCGACTTCCCAAGCACACTCGATGAGGGTTGCGATCCACAGTCGCCACGCCAAGGGTGTCTTGGGAAGAAGCGCCCAACTGAAGATGCAGAAGATGACCCCGTGCAGAATGTGAGTGAAGCTATAAGGATCCACCAGATGCTGGGAGCAGTGTGCGCTCCAGATATCGCTGCTCCACAACCAGGATTCGCCACAAGCGCACCACCAGTTCCGACCTTCGATATTCAGGAGCAGCAGGGTGGTCAGCAGCAGCGCAGCGAAGGCAATCTTGATCTTCATGGGCGCAGTCTATGCACAGGCGGGCACGGCGGCTCATTGATAATCGTTGGTTGAGCATCGATAGAAGCGATCCTTCCCAATTAGCGGTCGAAGACTGGTACTTTGATTTACAAGGCCCGATTTTGTTGTTCACTGGTCAGCCATGCCAGATCAGACATCGCCAGCGCTTCGTATCACGGACATCACTTTTCGTCGGGGACGGCCCATTCTGCGAGGGGTGACATGGACTGTGGAGCGCGGGCAGCACTGGTGCATTCTTGGCCCGAATGGTTGTGGCAAAACCTCGCTGATCAATGTCATCACTGGTTACGAAATGGCGACATCCGGTTCCATCGAAATTGGCAGTAGCCGTTTTGGCAGTGCAGACTGGCGAGAGGTGCGCAAGCGGATCGGTTTGGTCACGAACACTCTGACGACTTATCTGGAGCCGGGTGAACCCGTGCTGGATGCGGTAGTGAGTGGGCGGGAGGCGATGATCAATCTTGTCGGTGCGCTGAATCCGGTATGGGTGAAGGAGGCTCGGCAGCTATTGGAAAATGTGGGTTGTGGCTATCTCGTGGGTGCTGTTTGGGGACCTCTGTCCCAAGGCGAAAAGCAAAAAATTCTGATCTGCCGGGCATTGATGGCACGCTATGAAGTCCTGATTTTGGATGAGCCCTGTGCTGGGCTTGATCCCGTGGCACGGGAGCGGTTTCTCCGATGGGTGGAGGAACTGAGCGCACGCCCAGAGGCCCCGTCAATGGTGCTGGTGACGCACCATGTGGAGGAGATTTTACCTTGTATAACCCATGTGCTTCTGATGCGGGACGGAAAGGCGCACGCGGCGGGCCCTCGCGATGAGGTGCTGAATGATGCCGCGCTTTCCCATATCTACGGTGCTCCAGTGCGCTTGAGTGCCGAGGGAGGTCGCTACTTTTTGAAGCTGACTCAACCATGAACATGCAGCGCAATGGCATCCTAGCAGGCGGGAACTACATCATTGATTATGTGAAAATCATTGATGGCTATCCCGAGGAAAACATGTTGGCGACCATCCTCAAGGAAACGTCTAGCAACGGCGGTGGCCCCTACAACGTGCTGAAGGATCTGGCGGCGATGAAGGTGGACTACCCGCTGGAGGCGGTAGGCCTGGTCGGTGCTGATGCCAATGGTGACTGGATTTTAAACGACTGCCGTGAAGCTGGGATCGATGCAACGCAATTACGCCAAACGGACCGTGCTCCGACCTCCTACACGGACGCCATGACGGTGGCCTCCACTGGCCGAAGGACGTTTTTTCATCAGCGTGGTGCAAACGCTCTGCTGGGCGAATCCGACTTTGATTTCACCCAAACCAGTGCACGGATTTTTCACCTCGGCTACCTCATGCTGCTGGATGAGATGGATCGAGAAGTGGCAGATGGAGGAAGCATCGCAGCGCGTGTTTTGCGGGCAGCGACGGAAGCAGGTCTGCTGACATGCGTCGATATCGTCAGCACAGAGAATCCACGTTTCAGGGAGATCGCGGAGGCTGCGTTGCCACACACGGATTATTTGGTCATCAACGAGATCGAGGCTGGAAAGGTGGCAGGGGTAGATCTGCGCGGAGTCATCGATCCGTCGATCATTGCCAAGGCGGCGAAGAAACTTTTAGATCAAGGTGTAAGACAGCAAGTGATCATTCATTTTGAAGCGGGTGCTGTTGCGGTGGAAAAGGGTGGTAGCATCGTGACGCAAGGTTCACTGGAACTACCCGCAGGATTTATCGTTGGTGCGACGGGTGCAGGCGATGCCTTTGCTGCAGGATATTTGCACGGCCTGCACGAAGGATGGGAAGCAGTGCGGTGCTTAAAATTGGGTGTCTGCACGGCGGCTGCATGCCTCACTGATGCGACACCGTCGCGTGGATTGCGCAGCGTGGCGGAGTGTCTGGAGTTGGCGGCGAAGTATCCGCAGCGGCGGTTGGGATAGAGCTACTTTTTGATCTTCGGTGCCCCCACCCCAAGATCGTCCAGAGCCTTGCGGGCATCTGCGTACTGCTCAGGCGTCACAAATAACATTGCGTAATAGTTGCCGCTTCGTGCGATGAACGCAGGCTCCATTCCCTTGCCGACTTCTTCATTCACCTTCGCTTCCATCTCATTTTCGCCGTAGATAATCCACCACGAAAAGCCACGGAACAGGACCTTGTCGGTGTAAACACCGCGCCACTTATCGCGGCCGATGTGATACTCAAAGAAGACCAGTTGTTGCTTCTGTCCGCGCTTCTCTTCGTTGATCTTCTTTAGCTCTGGCTCCGTGACCCAATCGGTAGCACCTGCCTCCCGAAGGCGAGCTTTGGCTGCATCGATCTTTGAGATGGATGCCACTCTGACGCCGTCTTTTGCGTCAGATCGTGCGATTGAGGCGAAGCTAGAACCAGCACACAACAACCAAGAGCGACGAGTGAATTTCATAGAGTTGGGATAGCTTATCCTAGAAGCACCCTATTTTGTCACTATCGAAATGGCTTTATGGTAAAAAGGTTTTGACGGGGTGACGATGGCGAATCGGACCCAAATTAAGGAGGTGGTCCGATCCAGCCGTTCCCGGACAGAATGGGTGTCGTTGCTGTGGCTCCAGGGAGAAGGAAGTAGCCAAAGCCATTGCTGGTGCCGTTGACGACGTCTGGCACAATGAGCCCAAGAATCGCGACTTTACGGGTTGGAGAAGTCATCGTGAAGGATGCCGAAAAGATGCCCGAGGTGGGCACGAACGAGAGTCCGTAGGCGTGGTCGTTGGGCGTGAAGAGGGTGACTTTGTTTGCCGTCGATATCGTGAGTGCTGTCGTGAGTTGCGATGTCAATCCACCGTCATTCAGTTCCAATTGTATGGCAGAATGGCTGACGCCATTTCCAAGCGCCAACACACGGTAGCCTTTGGGGGGTGGTGTGTAGGCGCCACCAGCGATGTCGGTCTGAGTCTCAAAGCCCAGTGCGTATAAGCGGTCAGTAGCCTTGGTGCTGGCAGGGCGTTTCCAAAAGGCTTGTCCCTGGATCGGATTGTCAGCTGTTGAATAGTCGGTGCCTTGTCCAATAAGGATGGCCCCATTCAAGACGCCTTTGTTGGCATAGAGCGGGACAAAAATCGGCAGTGTGCCATCGGGCCAGATGATCCTGCTGGCGGTGAACGCTGTGCCGTCCGCTAGCTTGCCTGCGGTTTTAGCTGAGCCAGTCTTCGCAATCGTCGTGGTGCCGTAACCGAATCCCTGGGGATAGTCGTCGTCTCCTTGGTGGGCGACTTCGACGTTTAGAGCCATGTTGTAGTTGGTGGAGACTGGGCCGCTGAACATCGTCGCTAAGTTGGTCTTGCCCCACACTTCGCGATTGATCTGCAAGGTCAACAGGGTGGACCCGTCGGTGAGAGTGCCTGCGATCTCGCCTCTGGCTGCGCCCGTTAAGATGAGACTTAGATTGAGGGTAAGATTTGGTAGAGGTGTCTTGCGCAGGATGGTGATCGTCTGTGCGTTGCCAGTTTCTCCGTCAAAGAATCCTTTGATGGCGTACTTCAATCCGCCGAGTTGAAGACTGCCACTGAAGGTGCCACCGGTTGTGGTCTTGAGGGATAGCCAACCACCGAGCTCACCACTCGAAAGTGCAGACGCATCAAGCGCGCCGGAGAGTCCGCCAGCAAGGTTGAATCCGTCTTCAAGAGTGGCGAATGGGTTGTCGATGTTCGCCGTTAGAATGGAGGTTGCGCCTGTGCCAGTGGTGCTCTTGAGGGATACCGTCACTTTGAAAACGCCACCGACGGTCGGAGTGCCATAAATGGTTCCTGGCGGCTTGCCATCGGCGTTGATCGCGAGAGTCGCATTGACCTTTAAACCCTTCGGCAGGCCTTTGACGAGGTAGCCCGTGACATCTGCTGGACGGTTAGATTGGATTGCATAGTCTGCGATGGCATGCCCGACTGCGCCTAGAATGGTGTCCCCAATCAGCACGACTGGCGGTGCTCCTGTTCTGGTCTTCACAGAAGTTAGGTTGCCCATGGCGTCATAGGTGTAGCTGACCTGACGTCCGTCCGCATATGTGACCTGCGTTAGGCGGTTGTTGACATCGTAAGTGTATGCGTTCGGAGGAAGTCCAATGGCCCAAGTGTGTGTGGATGCCAGACTGAGTGACATCATCACGAGGATGAATCGCCAGCCGACGGTTGCGGTAGGGGAATGAGGCATGGAGATACAAGTTTTCATGGCAGTCCAGGTTGGTCGTCAGGGGCTGTTTTGGCGGATTCGGCGGCACCGGACAGAGCGTTTTGTTTTGCCTGCGCCATAGCATCCTCGTTCGCGAAGTAAGTGTTGAGTTGATCGTTCACATCACCGCTTTCGTTGATTTTATCCGTCAGTTGCACGTTTGTGACGGCAGCCTTTGCAGCATCATTGTGCTTGGAGGACCAGACCCAAGTATCGGCGAACCACTCTCCAGCGCTATACAGGGCGTATGCGCCCGCTGCTGCTCCTACACCACCCAATATGACGGGGGCAGTGGCTACCGAACCCGTCGTGACAGCTACATACGCGCCGACTGTGACTGCCGCCTTGACCGTCTTGTTGGCTCCCCATGCGATCCACGACCATACGGAATCCGTTCCATTGGGGTCGATGAAGCTGTAGGGATTGCTGCTGGCGTAAGCATACAAGTTGACTCCCCCTTTGAATCCAGAAGGATCGCGTTGAAGAAAACTGCCTGTGTTGGCATCATAGAACCGATTCCGCATGTAGAAGAGGCCGCCGCCTTCATTCTGGACTCCCAATCCGCCCACAAAAGTAAACAGTCCTGTATCCAGGGAACCGGCTGCTGCTTGCTGGAAGTAGGCTCCATAAGGCTGATAGGCATAGGTGGTATCGGCCGCTCCGGCGGGTGTGAGCACGGCCACAACGCTGGATAGATGGTTGAGAAGTGGATAGCGAAGATCCGATGTTAGATCAGGTCCGGCTAAGATTGCAGCTAAGCTGGCACCCTTCCAGATATAGATTGCGGTGACAATGCCTGCACCATCGGTGGTAAAGAGCAGTTGGCCTGTGGGTCCGTAATGGAATTGAGTGGTGGCACCGCCCGTAACAGCGCGTTGCACACGCATCCCTTCACCATCGTAGGTATAGGCGATGGTCTCTGGGGTCGCGCCATTGAGCCGTGTGATCTGGCTGGGTCGATTTTCTGGTGTGTAGATGGCGCTGAACTCGCCACGGCTGATAGCGATTTGGTTGCCATCAACATCATAGCTGTAGCTGGCTGTGTTGCGTCGGGTCACCTGACTGGCTTTGTTGTAGGCCATGGTGGCGATCTCTGGCAGTGGCTCCGCCAGCGCCAAACTGCCTCCGACAGATTCGGAAACGATATTGCCCACAGGGTCGAAGACATAGCTGCGCGCAAGGAGTTCCGTTGCACCAGCAATATGAAGCATCGACGTCATCCGGTTGGCGGAGTCATACGCATAGGTGGTGTCCGCCACTGCGCCGGGCCGATCTGTCAGCGTGGGCTGGCCCAGGCCGTTGTAGGTGTAGGAAATGGTCTGCGAGGCCGCATTGAGGGACATTTGCAGGGAGGTAACTTGATTCGGAACCTCCGACGCCCCGATCAACGAGCCGCTGCGAGTCAGCGTTGGCGACGGCAGCCGATTGAAGTCGTCGTAGCCATAAGTGACGACCAATCCCCCTGGATAAACAATCGTCTCAGGCAGGCCTGCCGCGTTGTAGGTGAACGAGGTGCTCTTGCCGCTAGGATAGCTGATGGAGGTGACTCGATTGTTGGCGTCGTAAACGAAGGTCGCTGTGCCCCAGTCATCGATTCGTTGCGTGACATTGCCATTGCCATCGTAGGTGTAGGTCGCTTCAGCGGCAAAGGTTCCTGCCGACGTTGGGTCTTCCTTGTAGGCTTTCTCGGTGACGCGCCCATCGTTGTCGCGAGTGAAACGGATCTGCTGCCCGCGAGCATTCGTGATGGTGGTAATTCGGCCAAGCACATCTCGTGTATTGGAGACCTTTTTGCCGAGGGGATCAGCCGTTTGGACGAGGCGGTTGTTCTGATCGTAGGTGAAGGATGTCGTATTGTTGTTCTTATCAACGAGGGTCAGAAGGTTGCCATTGTCGTCATAGGTGCGCTTGACGGTCTTGCCTGCCGGGTCGGTTAAAACAAGAGGGCGATCTGCATTGTCGTAGGTGGTCTGGATGACGCGACCCAGCGGATCCGTCACACGGACGGGATTGTTCGATGGATCGTAAATCGTCTCGGTGGTATTGCCGAGGGGATCTGCGACGGAGGTTGGAAGTCCAAGTTCATCTCGCTCGATCATCGTCGCATGCCCAAGTTCGTCGGTTGCAAGCACTTGCCCAAAGGCATTGTAGGCGAAGGTTCGCTCGGGTGTCCCTGCAGCGTTATCTTGCATGATGGAGAGGACTCGGTCATTGGCGTCATAGCTGTACGTCTTCTGCTTTCCGCGAGCATTGGTGATCGTCAGTGCGCGCCCGACACCGTCGTAGCCATAGCCAGTGACATTGCTCAAGGGATCAGTGGTGCTGATAAGATCTCCGTTGGCGTTGTAAGTCAGGGTAGTCGTGTTTGATCGAGCATCTTGTATGGTATGAAGACGGCCCGTTCCAAAGTAGGTGAAATGGGACTGATAGTTCAGTGGTGTGGTGATCTGGATGACGCGATCATTGCCATCGTAGCCATAAGTTGTCGTCTGGCTCAGAGCGTTCGTCTGCGTCGCTAGGTTGTCCCGATTGTCGTAAGTATAGGAGGTGGTGTTGCCGAGCGCATCCGTCGTTTTGGTCAGGTTGCCATGCTCATCGTAATCGTAGTCGGCGACGTTTCCTTCAGCGTCGGCAAAGCTGGAGGGCAGTTTGGCGGAGGAAAATTCCATCTGCCGGACGTTGCCCAGGGGATCTGTCACACGCGTGGTCTGCCCTTTCTGACTGGTGAAGGTTGTAACGGCACCACGAGGATCGGTTCGCTTGACACTGCCATCTTTGGGATCGATGAGATATTTGGTGGTCCCGCCGACTGCGTCAGTCGCTGCGGCAAGCACCTTATCGCCAGCATTGTCCTGCTGGGAGTCAACGTCCTCATATCCTGGACGAGGGGCAAAGGCAAAGGTGCTAACCCGACCTGCAACCTTCATCTGGGTGAGGTAGCCCACTTTGTCATAGAGGTAGGTGCCGACGTAGCCTGCCATATCGGTGATGGAGACGAGGTTCTTGTGGCTGTCGTAGGCAAAGTCAATGCGACGACCATCTGGCACGTTGATTCGTGTGCAGAGGTTGTTGACGATATCATAGACGAAGTTGACCACGCGGCCCGAAGCATCGGTGATGGATGAGATGCGCCCGGTCGCTCCATCTACAGAAAGATTGAGCGCCTGACCATTCCGGTCCGTGACGCGAGTCATGCGCCAAATCGCATTGCCCGCGCCGCCCGAGACATCGTAGCGGATCACACGCTTGGAGCTCTTTTCCCGATATTCAAAACGTTGCCCCGGGCCATAAAAGGTCAGTTCATCGAAGATCCCATCTGGCGGCAAAAGCACGATGGGACTGCCTAGCGTGGCTGTGGAAAGATCCTGGCCATTGGGTGTGGTGAATATTAGTGAGCGACCACCTCCTGTAACAACGATGGCCTCCGTGCCGAACTGGCCGACGAAGGATTCATAGCGAAGGCGCCAGTTCTTACCGAAAAGGCCGATCGAGTCAGCGCTGTCTTTGACGGGAGCGCTATTGTAAACCAAGCGCAAGTTCACAGGTGCGCCGAGGGTCTGCATGTGAAACAGCGTTCCTTCGAGTAGTAGATTCAGAGAACTGGTGTTCACTCGATACTGCGGCAGGCCGATCCGACGGACTGGACCGTCGTCGGCGTCAAAGACCGTAAATGGGTAATCCCAGGTGCTGCCGATCCGAGCACGCATCCAGGGTGGCGACGACCAGCCTGTTCCATACTTCAATGTGAAATCCCCGCCCACTGCAATGAAGCCGCGCTCATTGCCCTCGATACCCCAACAGTCTGGATCTCCTCCTGCGCCTTTCCATTGCTTAAATTCGCGGCCGTTTTCAGAGGTCCAGATATTGCCATATTCAGTCACGCCGATGAACAGGCCATCATAAAAGGTGCAGGCGTGAGCCCAAGAGAAGCTGGTGCCGCCGCCAAAATCAGCGTGGGCCTTGCAGTCTTGCCAATTCGTTCCATCGGCGGACCAGTGGAATTTATTTTGCGAATTGTCTGCCACTAACCAGCGGTTGTTGCCAAACGTGACGTCGCTAGCTCCCATCGTCATCGATACTGTGGACCAAGTTGAGCCGTTATCAGTGGACCGCAAAATGCGGCTGGATGTCCCTGCAATCCAAACACCCTTCCCGTATCCAACGCCATAGAGCGGGGGAGTTCCGGCGGGTGCGGTCACGACGTGCCACGTTTCGCCATTATCGCCGGAGCGCGTGATTTGTGGTGACCACCCACCCCCTACGGCGACGAGATTGCCACTACCATCGCTAGCCACGCCGTGGAGCCCTTGGCTGAGGAAGTCCCCACCCGCGTCGCTGTTTCGCGGTGACCATTTGGCACCGTTGTTCACGCTCACCCAAATCTTGGCACCACTGCCAGTATCCGGTGCCTTGCAGACAGCGATAAAACGACCGCTGGAGTAGGCAACGTTGTTGAAATCCCGAGTGATGCCAGCCGATCGGCGAGTCCACTTCACCCCGTCTGGCGAGGTTGCGATGTAGCCGCCTTGGCCAACTGCGACCCAGGTGTTGTTTCCATAGGCCACTGCGCTGACAAATAGTTTGGCAGGTTTGCCCATATTGATGGATGGCCAAGTGCCAAGTGGTGTGGCTCCCGATGCAGTGCCGATTAGACCAGCGGCAACGATGATCGTGGCCAAAGCCCCTTGGGTGATGCGCTGAAAGAGACTGGGTTTCATAGGCGAAAGTGAACTGGTTCACCTATGATGACGTTCCAATCGCAGTTAAGGATGGCTTACCACCGTGGAAACCCAAGGGGCGTTCAGCATTGCGCAAGATAAGAGGGACTGGGCGACTCAACCGGTTCGCTACTTCTCGCCATCCCCAGACAGAATCAATGCATTGTCCACAATGGCGCGGCTTGCTTCAGCTTCGTCTTGAATGACGAGTGTGGCACCGAGGCGCTTGAGGCGGTCGACGTCTGAAGCAAAGCGGGCGCGCACCAGGATCGGGATGTCGGGGCGCAGGGCGCGAATCAGAGTGATGCCGTGCAGCACCACGGGTGCAGAAGGGAAGGTGAAGGCGACGATCCGTGCGTGTTGTAGCCTGGCCAGATCCCAGGTCTCTTCGTGGCCAGCATCGGCAAAGAGAACTGGCTGCTTTTGTTTGTGTAAAGTCCTCACCGTATCGGCGTTCAATTCGACGACGAGCGTAGGCGTCCCTGCTTCAAGTAGCGCTTGATTGAGCCGTTCTCCGACGGGTCCGTGACCGCAGATGATGGCGTGTTTGGTGAGGGCATCGTGGCGTTCCCTGAGGGTGGCCTCCTCTTTGGCAGATGGGCGCCTTTTGCCAAGGCCTAGCTTTTCTAGAAGATGTGAGATGGGGTCCGCCAGCTTCAAAGTGCCAGGAAGTAGGCCCATGGAGAGGGCGACACTGGCCAGCAGGGTCTGTTGCAAGCCGGCGCCCCAGCCCAAAACGGGCATCGCCTTTTGCAGTAGCACCAACGAAAACTCGCCAGCGCTGCAAAGACCGATTGCGGCCAGCAATGCTTGCCGAGGAGCCAGCTTTAGCACGATGGCGATGATCGACACAATCAGCGCCTTACCAAGCATCAGCCCGATTGTCAGCCCGATGATTTCTTTCCAATAACCTGCGGCAACACTCAGATCGATCATCAATCCGACGGAGACAAAAAACAGCGTCAAGAAGAGGTCTTTTAAAGGCATCACATCGGCAAGGATGCGGTGCTTATAGATTGACTCGCTGACGGCGACGCCCGCCACAAAGGCACCGAGGGCCAAGCCGAGACCAAGCAGGCCACCCACAAAAGCAAGCCCTACGCAGCAGCCAAAGACTGCCAGCGTGAAGAGTTCGCGGTTCCGAGTTCGCGTGACCGCACGGAGCAGCCAGGGAAATCCCCATTTTCCCAATACCCAAGTTAACAAGCCAAAGACAATGCCGCGCGCGACGAGGGAGGCCAAACCTGACCATAAATTCGCTCCAGAAACCTCAGCACCCCCGAGGAGTACAGGCAGCAGGAGCAAGAACACGATGATGAAAAGATCCTGGAAGATCGCCACAGCAAGCGCCATGCGAGCACCTGGGGATGCGGCTAGTCCCATGTCCTGAAAGGACTTCACACTGACGGCGGTGGAACTCATGGCCATTGCGACGGAGACCAAAACGACCGTCTCCCACGACGTCGTGCCAAATCGCCACATCACCACAGCGGCGGCACCTCCGCACAACGCCATCTGCAATCCCCCGCCAAGAAAGGCCTGCTTGCGAAAGTATCGCAGTTCCCCCAGCGAAAACTCAAGTCCCAGCGTGAACATGAGCAGCATCACACCGAATTCCGACATTTGTGATACGGCCAACTGGGTCGTGCCAGTGGCGAACACCTCCATGACGCCACTGTTGGCGATTGCTACGCCACAAAGGAAGTAACCGGCGAGCAACGATTGCTGAAGGCGCAACAGAATCAGCGATACTAGCACGACACCGACTAGCATGATGGCCAGGAGTGCGAACACGGGCGGCACACCGTCTGCGCCAGCAGCGATGGGAAGGTGAAGGAGATTTGCAAAGCTCAGGCCGACCATGCTTTACCTGTGCTCCGCAGAGTGCGTGCCGACAACTGG
>CAZCAL010000048.1:0-8303 GCA_964496625.1 uncultured Verrucomicrobiaceae bacterium
TGGGCCTCCACGCCCTCTCCCTTGGCAAGGAGTTGCGTCTGATCATCGGCAGCAACGCTGCTGCGGTCCTTGGCACTCTGACCACTGCCCGCATCCCAGACGGAGAAGATGAGACGCCTCTCCGTGGCGGAATTGACCTGCATCCCGAAATAGCCGCGTGAAAAACCACAGGCCATGTAGTAGGTGGCGACTGGGTCCTCCACCGCGGTGACTTCACTGTAGAATACCGCGATCTCTGCACCCTCGGGGGTGAGATACTTGAGATGCACGGAGGCGGCATTTCGGCGAGGCAACAGATTGAAGTGCGCATCGACACTGGCTGGCCCACTGAGCACGAGCGCCCCGATCTGACCCCTCCCATCGGCGTCACTGAGAGCGGCTAGCTCAAGGCGGACATAACCGGGCTGCTGAATCTCGTAGTCGCCAAAGTCCAGCACGCCGCCCTGCGCTATCGCTTCATGGGGCGCCGCATCAATGGTGAGTCTGTATCGGCGTCCTTCATCCCCCTGGATCTGGAGTCTGGCCGTGAGCTTGCCGGGTTTCTTGATCTCTCCAAACCAGAGCGCGTGCTCTCCTTTGTCCTTCCATCGGCTGATGCCGCGCTCTGAAGAAATCTCTATGCTTCCCCCGTCTGGCTCGGCATAAGCGGTGAAGGCTGGGACAACGAGTTCTGCGCTGGCGCTACCAAATATGCTGTTGAGAATGACAAGGAGTGTGGTGAGGCGAGGGGCCATGGTAAAGCTGGGATACAGGGTAAAATTTATCGAGACCAATCCAGCACGACTTTGCCGCAATTGCCGCTTTCCATTGCTGCGAAGCCTTGTTCGAAGTCAGTGTAGTGGTAGCGATGGGTGATGATCGGCTTAATGTTCAGACCGCATTCCAGCATGACGCTCATCTGATACCAAGTCTCATACATCTCGCGTCCGTAAATGCCTTTGATGGTGAGCATGTTGAAGATGACCTTGTTCCAGTCGATGGCGATTTGCTCACTGGGAATGCCGAGCATAGCGATCTTGCCGCCGTGGCACATGTTGTCAATGAGGCTGCGGAAGGCGGTCGCATTACCACTCATCTCCAGGCCGACATCGAAGCCCTCCTTCATGCCGAGCCGCTTCTGCACGTCCTCGATCTTCTCATGCTTCACATTCACCGCTTCGGTCGCCCCCATCTGTCTAGCCAAATCAAGGCGATACTCGTTCACGTCCGTGATGACGACGTGCCGCGCTCCGGCGTGTTTCACCACGGGGATGGCCATGATGCCGATGGGGCCGGCGCCTGTGATGAGCACATCTTCACCCAGGCACTCAAAGGCCAACGCCGTGTGGACTGCGTTACCGAAGGGGTCAAAGATGCTGGCCACTTCTTCATCCACACCCTCGCGATGATGCCATACGTTGGTCATCGGCACGCTGATGTATTCCGCAAATGCTCCCGTGCGATTCACGCCGATGCCCACCGTGTCTTTGCAGAGGTGCCGCCGCCCAGCCAGACAGTTGCGACACCGTCCGCACGCGACGTGGCCCTCTGCGCTGACGATTTCACCTGGGTGGAAGTCGTTGACGTTGGAGCCCACGCTGACCACTTCACCGACGAACTCATGCCCCACCACCATCGGCACTGGGATCGTTTTCTGCGCCCAGGCATCCCATTTGTAAATATGCAGATCAGTGCCGCAGATCCCCGTTTTATGGACCTTGATGAGCACGTCATTGATGCCCACTGAGGGCTCTGGGACGTCCTGTAGCCAGAGGCCGCGTTCTGCATGGGCTTTCACTAGCGCATTCATAATGATTCGTTGGGCGAAAGGACTTGGTTGAGTTCTGTGTTGTCCAATATACTGGATGGAAGGGCGGTTTATAGCAAGCAATTTTTCTTGTTTGCCGCATGTTTGTTCGCTATCCTGGAAATAACGAATGCCATGCCTGCTGCAAAAAAGCCCACTCACCACCCTGCGGATGCCATCAATGAAAACCTGGGTCGCCGGGTGAAGAAGCTCCGCGCAGACCGTGGATGGTCCCTGGAGGAGTTGGCGAATGTCTCTGGTGTGAGTAAGTCGATGCTCAGTGAGATCGAGCGAGAGAAGGCGAACCCAACTCTCACGGTGACCTATCGGATCGCCCGCGCCTTCGGCCTCAATCTACAGGAACTCATCGAGACATCCGAGAGCGCCTCCACGATCCAGGTGATACGCAGCACGGAGCGATCCCAGATCTACCGTTCTGATAAGCAGTGCGAGATCCGCACCCTCTCTCCTCTCAATCTGGAGAAGGAGGCTGAATTTTACCAAGTAACGCTTAAGCCGAAGGGCGAGCTACGCAGCCAGCCGCACTACGAGGGAACGCGGGAATTCATCACTGTGGAGCAGGGCCGTCTGCGCATTGAATCCGGCAAAGATGCCGTGGATCTCGGGAAGGACGATTCCGCGACCTATCGGGCCGACATTCCGCATGCGATCATAAATCAAGGCACTGAGAAAGCCGTGGTGTTCCTCGTGGTGATCTATCGGTAGGTGCAGCGGGGATCAACCAGCACGCGGGCGTGAGGTTGTGCTTCTACCCGTCGTTCCCGACTTCGGAGTTTGGCCTTTCGTCAGTGTCTCTCCTCAAGCGGTTTGCGGGGCAGCTCTTGTCCTGCCGCCTCAAAGATCACATAGCGCATTGCGCCGACGCGATAGGCAAGCCAAAGGCGCAGCATCGTGAGACCGAAGATGCGATTGTCGTGTTTCGGGTCGAGCAGAAACTTCAGATATGCTGGGCGACGCAGCACGCCGACAAAGAATCGCCAAGCGCAGATCGGCCAGGTCCGGGCGACTTTGGCTGAGACGTCTTCGGCCTGAATGTGAGTGAATCCTGCCTGGCTCATCCAGTTCCTGTAGTCAGTCTCCGTGCCGATTCCGGGCATCCGACCCTCCCGGCAGATAGGCTCCATCAGGTGACGCTGTTGCCAGTTGGTCAGCGTTTCGTTTGCCAACCAGGCGCACACGACCAATCGACCGCCTAGCTTCAAGACGCGGGCAGCCTCGCTGAAGACGCGCTGTTTGTCTGCCATGTGTTCGGTGCTTTCGATGGCGATTAGCGCGTCAAAGGCCGCAGAGGGGCGCTGATTGTGCAGCCAGTCTTCGAGCAAAAAGACGGCTTGATCCTCGGGCTTGGTCACCTTCTGCGCGTATTGATGTTGGGCGGAAGAAATCGTTAGCCCCGTGACGCGGACTTGCTGTTCCCTCGCGATGATCCTCGCCGTGTGTCCATAGCCGCAGCCCACATCACAGACTTCCATCCCTGGGGAGAGCTGAGCTTTTGCCACCACCGCATCCAACAGATTTCGCGTCGCTTCATCGCTGGTTTCACGACCGGTTTTCCATAACCCATGGTGAACGTGGTCTCCCCAGATCTCCCTGTAGAATCGATCAAGCTGATCGTAGTGCACTGCCACTTCGTCGGGGCTCACAGGCAGGGAGGATTCGATCATAACGAGCGCAAGATGCATCTCCCGGGCCAGCGTGCAATGCGGGATGCTAGAGGGATATCAGCCTGAAGGCCGCGATGGATAGTGGTCATTTTCGCCCAATCCTGGTCCTTGGCGGATTTTTTCCATAGAAAATAGTGTCTTTCGGCCCGGCTCTGGCTATCACTCCCAGTTTCCGTTTCTTTTTTTGACAATGAATACCCTCCGCACCTTCACGACTGGCTCCGGTTCTACCGGCAATCTGCACTCTCTGCTCGCGCTGAAAGAACAAGGAATTGCTCCGAATCTGGACCGTCTGCCGGTGTCGATCCGCATCGTTTTGGAGGCACTTGCCCGGAATTGCGACGGCAAAAAAGTCACTGAGCAAGATGTGAAGAATCTCGCCAACTGGAATGCCAAGTCTCCTGGCGACTATGAGATCCCGTTTGTGGTTGCTCGGATTGTTCTCCAAGATTTCACCGGCGTGCCTCTGCTGGTGGATCTGGCGGCGATGCGTAGTGCGGTGAATGGGATGGGCAAAAATGCGAAGATGATCGAGCCTCTTGTGCCGGTGGATCTCGTCGTCGATCACAGTGTGCAAGTCGATTTTGCTGGCACTGGGGACTCTCTCGGCCGCAATCTGGATCTTGAATTCCATCGCAATCGCGAGCGTTACGAATTCCTGAAGTGGGGCGAGCAGGCCTTCGATACCTTCAAAGTCGTCCCTCCTGGAATTGGGATCGTTCACCAGGTGAACCTTGAGTATTTGGCGAAGGGCGTCCTGGAGAAGGACGGCATGTTTTACCCGGATTCCCTTGTTGGAACAGACTCCCACACCACGATGATCAATGGTCTCGGTGTCGTAGGCTGGGGTGTCGGCGGAATCGAGGCGGAAGCTGGTATGCTGGGACAGCCAGTGACATTTTTGGTGCCGGAAGTCGTTGGCGTGTATCTCAGTGGTGACCTTATCCCTGGGGTCACTGCGACGGATTTGGTCTTGAGGGTGACGGAAATGCTCCGCAAGACGAAGGTCGTCGGCAAATTTGTCGAGTTCTATGGTCCTGGTGCAAAGGCGTTGAGCGTTCCAGATCGTGCGACGATCGCGAACATGGCCCCTGAGTATGGTGCGACGATGGGCTTCTTCGGCATTGATGAGGAGACCGTCGCTTACCTGCGTGGCACCGGTCGCAGCGAAGAGCTTTGCAAGACTGTGGAGAGCTACTACAAGGCCCAGGGCCTCTGGGGTATCCCGACAGAGAAAGGCGCGCTAGAATTCTCCCAAGAGGTGGAACTTGATCTCGCTACGGTGAAGCCCGGTCTTGCGGGGCCAAAACGGCCGCAGGATCGCATCGATCTCGATGCACTGAAGCGTACATGGAACGAGTTGCTGGTGAAGTCTGCGCCGGACGGCTACGGCAAGCTGCCGAGCGTGCCGTCTGCGGAGCAGTTGGATTTGCCTCCGTCCCTCGACAACGTGCCTGATGGGCAGGAGACACTGGGCTCCACCTTTGGTGCTGAGGTGGGAGTGATCACCGAGGCTAGCAGCGACGTCGGCTACCCCATTTGGGAAGTCACCGTGGACAGTAAGGATGGCATCAAGGATACCATCAGCCACGGTAGCGTCCTGATTGCAGCCATCACCAGTTGCACAAACACCTCTAACCCGAGTGTCATGCTGGCAGCCGGTTTGTTGGCAAAGAAGGCCAACGAACGCGGTTTGACGGTGAAGCCGAGCGTCAAGACCAGCCTTGGACCTGGCAGCCGCGTCGTCACCGATTATCTGAACAAGACGGGGCTCCAGACTGAGCTCGATAAATTGGGTTTCCAGACAGTTGGATACGGATGCACCACCTGCATCGGGAACTCCGGTCCCCTTGATGCTGGCATTGAAGATGTCGTCAAGAGCGAGGACATCGTCGCCGCGTCTGTCCTCTCAGGGAACCGTAATTTTGAAGCCCGCGTGCATCAGAGCATCAAGGCAAACTTCCTGATGTCGCCGCCGCTTGTTGTGGCTTTCGCGATCGCAGGTCGGGTCGATATCGATCTGACGACGGAGCCCCTCGGCTTTGGGAGTGACGGCGGACCGGTGTATCTTTCGGAGATCTGGCCGACGAGCCAAGAGATCGCCGCAGCGATGACTTCCAGCCTTACCCCGGATGTTTTCCAGCGCCTTTACACAGGGTTCTCCGATCAGAATCCAAAATGGAACGAAGTCAAAGGCAGCGCCGGGCACGTCTATGATTGGGACCGTGAGAGCACCTACATTCAGGAGCCACCGTTCTTCGAAGGATTCAGCATGACGCCTCGCGATATCGAAGAAATCAAAGGGGCTCGTCCCTTGGGCATTTTTGGCGATAGCGTTACCACGGACCACATCAGCCCTGCCGGAAACATCAAAAAGGACAGCCCTGCTGGGAAGTACCTCTTGGACAACGGCGTGACGCAGGCAGACTTCAATAGCTACGGCAGCCGTCGTGGCAATGACCGCGTCATGACCCGCGGGACCTTTGCCAACGTACGCATCAAGAACCTCATGGTTCCAGGCACTGAAGGCGGCGTGACAAAGTCGGATGGTGAGACCGTGCCGATCTACGATGCGGCGGCGAAGAACATCGCCACCAACACGCCCGCAATCGTCATCGGCGGGGAAGATTACGGCATGGGATCGAGCCGCGACTGGGCGGCCAAGGGCACGAACCTCCTCGGCGTCAAGGCTGTGGTGACCAAGTCCTTTGAGCGCATCCACCGCAGCAATCTAGTCGGCATGGGCGTGCTGCCCTGCAACTTCAAAGACAAGGCAGATTACGATAAGGTCAAAGATCTGGCGGACGCCACCTTTGATCTCCTCGGCATCAGCAACGACATGAAACCCCAGAGCGAGGCGACCCTCCGCGTGCACAAGTCCGACGGCAGCAGCTTCGATATTCCCGTCGTTGTGCGGATCGATACTCCCATCGAAATCGATTACTACCGCGCTGGTGGCATCCTGCCGTATGTGCTCGCGCAGATCCTGAGAGCGCAAGCCTAGTACCCCTCAGCCAAGCGAAATCATGGAGGTTGTCTCGGCTTCACCAAAGAGCTTGAGCCGCCGCAGCGCGTTCGCACTCGCGCTTGGCGGCTTGGCCCTGCCGATGCGCAGCCGCTCCGCCCCACCTCAGGCCATCCAACAAGCCATTCAGATCATCCAGAAGCAGATCGAGAGTGGGATGCTGCATGCAGCAGCATTCCGCGTGCAGCGTGGTGATCAGGTCATGGAGCAGGCATTTGGGAAGGCCCAGATCAACTCAATGTTTCTCCTTGGTTCCATCACCAAGCCTCTCACCGCTGTCGCCATCATGGTCTTGGTTGATCGCGGGGAATTGCGGCTCTCTGACCCCGCCGTCAAGTATCTGCCGGAGTTCCGAGCAGAAGCACGCCCTGCAATCACCATTGAGCAACTCCTCACCCACACCTCCGGCCTTCCAGATCAGTTGCCCAACAACAACGATTTACGCGCCCATCACGCCCCCTTATCTGAGTTCGTAAAGGGTGCAATGAACACGCCTCTGCTCTTCCCACCGGGAACTCAGTATCATTACCAAAGCATGGGCATCTTACTCGCTGCGGAGATCGTGGAGAGGGTGACGAAGACTTCATTGCCAAGCTTCCTTCAGGAGCACGTCTTCAAGCCGTTCAACATGTCGCACACCGTCCTGGGCCTGGGCCAGTTCCGAAAGGTGGATATGGTGCCGATGCAAACAGAACACGCCGCGCCGGAGTCTGGAGGTGGTGACGTGAATGCGCGGGAGTGGGACTGGAACAGCGATTACTGGCGCAACCTTGCCGCGCCGTGGGGTGGGGGACACAGCACCGTGGGTGATATGACGATTTTCCTCCGCAGCTTTCTACGGCCCGAAGGCAAGGTTCTGCGTGAAGAAACCGCGCGCCTCATGATTGCAGATCACACTCCCACTTTTGAGGCCCATCGCGGCATTGGCTTCATGGTCGGACCCACAGGTTTTGGCAGTGCCTGTTCAGCTCAAACCTTTGGCCACAGTGGGTCAACCGGAACCCTCGCATGGGCGGATCCAAAGACCGACACCAGTTTTGTTTTGCTGACCGCGCTGCCCAAGAACGTCTCCGGCAATCTCATTCTACGCCCCACCGCAGACCTAGTGTCAGGTGCGTAAACTTTCAGAAAACAACGCCTCAAATCTCCCCGCGGTTTGCCGCTGGGAGCCTGAACGCCATCCTCGGCGGCGGATTGTCCGGCTTGTGCGCCGTATGATCTCGAATGCGGGCTTGGCTCTCAGGGGGCAGGCTTGTTCAGGGTTCGCTGAAATCACTTCGATGGTTGCATCCGCTGGCGGAGGGCGTTTGATGTGAGACGACTTCATGAAATTTCTCCGCCCTCTTTCTGTCTGCATCACGCTTGCACTTGCTTCTTGTGTCGGGGGTGGTGGAAGCACGCGGAGCGAGTACGGAGATCGCGCCGGCCCGAAGGGGTTCACCACGGTGGTGATTGATGCGGGGCATGGTGGCAAAGATTCCGGTGCACCGGGGCGGTTGGCGAGGATGCCTGAAAAGCAGGTGGCTTTGGCGATTGCGAAGCGGGTGCAGGCAAGGCTTAGTCCGCAGTTTCGCACGGTCATGACGCGCAGCTCCGACCGGTTTATTGAGCTGGACGATCGGGCAGCGTTTGCAAGTCGCTACGGGAATGGGGTCGTGGTCAGCATTCACCTGAATTCTGGACCTAGCAGACTCTGCGGGCCGGAGACTTACTACTGGCGCACGGATAGCTATTCATTGGCGCGCCGTGTGCAGCGCAATCTATCGGTCGTTGCTCCTTATGAGAATGGGAATCGAGGCCTCGTGCG
>CAZCAL010000048.1:8313-14928 GCA_964496625.1 uncultured Verrucomicrobiaceae bacterium
GATTCCGGGCATCTTGGTGGAGTGTGGGTACTTGAGCAATGGTCGGGAGGCTTCGCTGCTGGCCAGTGCTGGTTATCAAGATCGAATCGCTGGTGCCATCGCCCAGGCAGTGAATGATCAGCGTGCCTATGGTGACGCGGGCATGGGACCGCTGCCAAAGCCGATCTATGCTCCGATCAGTCGCGCAACGGATCGGAGAGAGTGACGCTCATTCACCCGCAGTGATTGGCAGATCGAGGGCATTTTCCCCTTCTTTGATTTCGATCTCCCAGTGTTCGGCGGCTGTGGGCGATTGGCGTTCGGTGCGCACGATGCCGGTCGTGGACTTAAGGTCTGGCACATCGGCTGCGGAGTAAGTGACGATGACATGGACCTTCCCCACTGGCGGTCCAGACGTTGCCTCAAGCTTGAACTTCCCGTGCATGATCCGCGCACAAGCAACAGGCAGTGCGGGGTCGAGCGGTTGAAAGGTGACGGCACCCCAACTGACGTCGTTACCATTCACACTGACTTTGCCCGTGACTCCTGCGCGTTTGGTCGGCTTAAAAAAGCCTTGGTTGCGCAGCCAATCGCGCAGGTGACCCGGCCACGTGCCGAGCACTGGATCGCCCAATTGCAGACCGACTCCATGAGGGCCTGGACGGTAGATGTGCAGTTCTGCGGGCACTCCATTTTTGCGACAGGCTAGATAGAAACTCACTGCGTTCTCTGCAGGCACGACGGTGTCTTCATCGGTTTGAAAAATGAAGATGGGGGGCGTCATTGCGGTGACCTGGAGTTCCGTGCTGACGTGTTTGGCCAATTCATCGTTGTCATTGGGGCCGAGCAGATTTTTGCGCGAGCCCTTGTGGCCGAAGTCGGAGATCATTGAGATGACGGGATACGTCGGCGCGGCGACATCGGGGCGGGCGCTGACTTGATCGATGGCGTCGTTCGTCATGCCGGGCGGTTTTTCGTCGAAGAGAGTGGCGGCCATGGAGGTGAGATGGCCTCCGGCGGAGAATCCGATGATGCCGATGCGGGCGGGGTCAATGTGATAGCTTTGCGCGTTGGCACGCACATGTCGGATGGCGCGCTGTACGTCCATCAATTGAATGGGGTAATGGTAGCCCTGGGTGCCGAGTCGGTAGTGCAGGACAAAGGCGCTGACGCCGAGCCCGTTGAACCACTTCGCAACCTGGATGCCCTCATGATCAGCGGCGAGGCCGCCATATCCACCGCCAGGGCACACCACAAAGGCGGCACCATTGGCAGAGTCTTTGGGGGCAGGCCAAATTTCAACAAAGGGCTGATCCGTCTCTGCTTGGCCTTTGGCCCCTGGGGCACCCTGCGGCCAGAGCGATACTTTGGTAGGCTCAGCGGCGGTGGCGAGCAGAGTGGTGGAGGTCAGGAGGGCGAGCAATATTTTCATTGGCGCAGATTAGCTGCGGTCTGTGAGTGAGATCAAGACATCTGTGTGGTGAGAAATCCAGTGCATGAAGAGAGAAACCTGTTAATCCTGGGGACCTTCCACCGTTTGAAGCAAACCATGATCTCTCGCCGCCGCTTTCTTTCTAACAGTCTCGGAACACTAACCGTCTCTACGCTCCCCGCGTTAGCCATTGAACCCATCAAGCGGTCAGGGAAGTCGCGCATGAATCTCGGAGTGGCTGCCTACAGCTTTCGTGAATACTTCCATTGGATGCGTGACAAGGAGCAGGCACCCAAGGAAGGCCACACATCGTGGAGCATCCTGGACTTCATTGATTGGTGTGCGGACAACAACGTTCCGGGCGCAGAGGTAACCAGCTACTTCTTCCCGCCGGACTGCGATGCAACCTTCTGCAACGAGGTGAAACGCCATGCTTACTTGCGTGGAGTCGCCCTCACTGGCACTGCGGTCGGTAATAATTTCGCGTTGCCCAAAGGGGAGAAGCTGAGTGAACAAATCGCCTATACGAAGAAGTGGATCGATTTCGCTGCCATCATGGGCGCACCGCACATTCGTGTTTTTGCGGGAGCGAAACCAAAAGACATGAACGAGGAAGAAGCCGTTGCGAATTGCCTGGCATCCTATCAAGAGTGTCTGGACTACGCTGAAGAAAAAGGCGTCTTCCTCGGGCTCGAGAACCACGGAGGAATCGTCGCTGAGCCGGCGAACCTTATTAAGATGGTGCAGGCCGCGAAGAGTAAGTGGGCTGGCATCAACTGGGACAGCGGCAACTTCCACACGGAAGATCCGTACGGTGATCTCGCCAAAATTGCACCTTATGCGGTCAATGTTCAGTTGAAGATGGACATCGAGCCGAAGGATAAGCCCAAAGAAGAAAGCAACGTCGAGCGCGTCATCCAGATTCTCCGCGATGCAAACTACCAGGGCTGGTTCACTTTGGAATACGAGCGCAAGGACGACCCGTTCGTGAGCGTCCCACCGATTTTGGAACGCCTGCGTCCACTGTTGGTAGGCTGAGTTTGAGTCATCCACTGCACATTATCGCCAACTTTTGCCCCACCCTCTCTCCATGACCACCCAAAAATTCAGCACCACCACCTGGCTCATTATCATTATCGCCAGTATCGGTTTCCTCTTTGACACTTATGAACTGCTGATGACGCCACTGGTGGCGGCCCCGGCGATTTCGGAGCTGTTGGGAGTGCCGATGAATAATCCATTGGTTACTGTTTGGGTGGGTAGGCTGCTGTGGATCGGTGCGTTGTGTGGTGGGGTGTTTGGGTTGCTGGGCGGCTGGCTGGTAGATCGCTTTGGACGCAAGACGATCATGGCGGCCAGCATCATGGTCTATTCGTTTTCTCCATTCCTCGCGGCTTATTCGACCTCGCTGCCGATGTTTGTCTTCTTCCGCAGTACCACCTTCATCGGTGTCTGTGTGGAATTTGTCGCCGCCATCACTTGGCTGGCGGAGGTGTTTGCAGACAAAAAAGATCGTGAGCGTTGGCTTGGGATCACCCAAGCGTTTGCTTCATTGGGTGGTGTGTTGGTCACGATGACGAGCTACTGGATCAATACCAAGGGGGGACTTCCTGCCATGGGGCTGCCCCATCTCGATGGACAGACGGCGGGCACTTGGCGCTATCTTTTGATGACGGGCATTCTTCCGGCTATCCCGATCGCGCTCATGCTGCCGTTCGTCCCTGAAAGCCAGGTGTGGAAAGAGCGTCGCGCTGCGGGCACCCTGAAGCGTCCAAGCTTTGGCGCATTGTTCGCCCCAGAGTTGCGTCGCGTGACCATCGTGACGGCGATTTTGTCTGCCTGCGCCTATGGCATCGCCTTCGGGGCCTTGCAAGTGACGGTGTCCCGCGTGACACCAGGCCTGCCTGATTTGAAGGATCAAAGCAAGGTGCTGGTTCCGCTTCGCAAAGAAGCAGACGCATTGAATGCGGAACTGAACAAGCCTGACACGACGAAGGAACGTCGTGGGGAACTGATGGGACTGATCAAGGCGAACATGGGCAAGCAGAGGGAACCGCTCGATGTGGTGAAGACGATGGCGGACAAGGTGCAGTTCCACCAAGAGATGGGTGGTCTGATTGGCCGAATCTCGTTGGCCATTCTGCTGATCGTTGGCATTACACGGGTGAAGCTATTGAAGATCTTCCAGATCCCGGCGCTGTTCATCATCCCGTTGACGTATTTTTACCTGTTCAATCAAGGTGGCACTGCCTTCATGCTGGCGTATGGCCTGTGCGGGTTGGTGACGGTGGCGCAGTTCAGCTACTTCGGCGAGTATTTGCCCAAGGTCTTCCCTCTGCATTTGCGGGGCACGGGCGGAAGCTTCGCCACCAATGTGGGTGGTCGCATGATCGGAACCAGCATGGCCTTTGTGACGACGAACCTGATTGCGCCGATGCTGGCTGGGACTGGCCCATTGCTCCCTCTGCATGTCGCCAAGGCGGCGGGCATTGTGGGAACCGCGATTGCCGTGATTGCGCTGGTCGTTGGCTTCTTGCTGCCTGAACCGAAGGAGCAGGTGGAGTAGGGCTGCTCGGTGCTAAGTGCTTGGTCGCAATCGTTGGCGCTATCCAGAATTCGTCCGTGGGTTCTGGCTAGAAGCTAGGTATCATGAGGAGTGTGATTTTGTTCGGGGTGGCGGCGACAGGGTCGCGCTGCGCACAGTGGCGGGGTCGAACGAATTCAAAAAAAGCGCGTCATGCCGGTGGGCGATGACGCGCTTTTGATTCGGTGATGATATGGCCCCAGGACTAGTGCCTCCAAGAAACGATGTCGTCTCGGGTATAAACATCGCCATCTACTCCAGGACTAAAGACGGCGACCAAGTGGGGAATCTGAGGTGTGGCTTCGGCGGCGATGCGTTGCTCCTGGTTTTGGAGGTCTGGATTTTCGACCAAGTGATCGTAGTCGGTATCCATGATGACGCAGAGTGGTTTGCCCCAGTCATCAAGGAGTGACCAGTTGCCGCCGCTTGATGCGAGTCCGCCACGCTTGTTGCTGGCGAGTTTTGCCGTCAGGTATTTATTTTGGCGAGGGTTCAGGTTGTCACGATTTTCGCCGAGCAGGACTGAGGTTAGATCGGTGCTGTCATCCGTCTTCAGTGGTTCTTCGCCTGTGCCAGCGGAGACGGGAAGCTTGTTGTAATCCGTCTGATAACTGGCGACTGCCTCTGCGACTGACATCACCATGGTGCGGGTGCTGGCTTCATGACCTTTGCGGAGGACGGACATCGTAACGGGAATCGCCAACCCTGCGAGCACGGCGATGATGGCAACGACGACGAGGATCTCGATCAAAGTGAAGCCACGCTGGCGTGGCGACTGAGGAGAGGTCTGTAGGGATGCTTTCATTTTGGTGTGTGCAGGGTTGGTCGAGACCATGGAGTTGATGCGCAGGGCATCACCGACTTAGCGCCAGGAGACGATGTCGTCTCGAGTACCTTCATTGCCGTCCTGACCGTTGCAATAAACGGCCACTTGGGTGGGGAGTTGCGGTGGTGCGCCGGAAGAGATGTTTTGGTCTTCGTTGGAGATGTCTGGGTTATCGATCACGTTGTCATAGTTGGCGTCCATGATGACACTGTAGGGCTTCCCCCAGCTATCGACGAGTGACCAAGAAGATCCCGTGGTGATAAGGCCACCGCGATCATTTTTGCCCATGGGTGCGTCAAGAAAGCGGATCTCCTTGGGGTTGAGATTGCTTTGGTTTTGACCGATGAGGACTGAAATCAGATCGCTGGTGTCGTCGGTAAGGATGGGCGTTTCGCCGGCGCTTCCGCTAATGGGGAATTTGTTGTAGTCTGTCTGGTAGTTGCCGACGGAGGTTTTGATGCCCATAACCATCGCTTGAGCGCGCACTTTATAGGCACGCTGCATCACGGATTGTGCCACTGGAAACGCCAGCGAGGCGAGAACAGCGATGATGCCAACAACGACAAGGATTTCGATCAGGGTGAAGCCGCGTCGGAGCTTGGCGTGTTTGTTTGATGTGTGTGGGATGTTCATGGAGGTAGGCTGGGAGGTTATTGATTTGGACAACGCTGGCCGACGCTTGCTCATCACGCACGCAGACCCTTGGGGCGTTATTTGTTTCGCAGAATAACAGAATTAACCGTGCCACGTCAACATTACTGATGGCCCCCCATGCCGCCTTTTACGCGGGGTCTGGGGAGGGTGCGGTAGCGAAGAATCATTTGCATCACGAAGAGGATGAGCAATGATCGCGACGTTGAAGGCGGACATCGTAGCCGGATGACTGAGATGCAGAAGACAGCGGGCTTGAAGTTTTGATTGTCAGTTTGTCCTTGCGTCTTATAATTGCGGTCTATAAGTCCGGTCAGCAGTACCGCACCAACAACAAACTCGAAATACTGATACATCCTCAATCAATCGGCCACACAACCAAGGCCGAAAATCTCTATGGCAAAGAAAGCATCCACGGCGGGCGCATCCCAGAGCGCATCAAAGAAAATTAAGTACGTTTACTCATGGGGAGCCGGCAAGGCAGATGGCGATGGTTCAATGAAGGCACTGCTTGGCGGTAAAGGCGCCAACTTGGCAGAGATGAGCCGCATTGGATTGCCAGTCCCTCCAGGGTTTACGATCACGACCGAAGTCTGCACGCACTTCTACGCAAACGGTCGTCATTACCCTGCTGACCTTCAGCGTCAGATGGAGGCAGGTGTCGCTGCCATGGAGAAAATCATGGGCTGCAAATTTGGCGATGCCAAAGGCATGCCTCTTCTCGTTGCTGTCCGTTCCGGCGCACGGGACTCAATGCCAGGGATGATGGACACGATCCTCAACCTCGGCCTCAACGACCAGACTGTTCAATCACTCGTGGCTGCCACCAAGAACGAGCGCTTCGCTTGGGATTGCTATCGCCGCTTCGTCCAAATGTATGGTGACGTGGTGTTGGGTGTGCAGAAGCGCGAAGGTGAAGATCATGAGCCGTTCGAAACTGTGATCGAAGAGTTCAAGCATGCGACTTATGGCAAAGACATCATCGACAGCGACCTGACTGCGGACGACCAAAAGGAGCTGGTGAAGCGATTCAAAGCTCTGGTCAAAGATCGTACGGGCAAGACCTTCCCAGAAAACCCATGGGATCAACTTCGCGGTGCTGCTGGTGCCGTTTTCGGTTCATGGATGAATGACCGCGCCATC
>CAZCAL010000048.1:14938-16459 GCA_964496625.1 uncultured Verrucomicrobiaceae bacterium
ACGGGAACACTGGTAATGACTCCGGTTCCGGCGTTGCTTTCACGCGTAACCCTGCAACCGGCGCGAATGAGTTTTATGGGGAGTTCCTCATCAACGCTCAGGGTGAAGACGTCGTCGCCGGTGTCCGCACTCCAGAGCCTGTGTTGCAACTCCACGACGAAATGCCGAAGGCGTACGCTGAACTTCTCAAAGTGCGCTCTATTCTAGAGAAGCACTTCAAGGACGTTCAAGACGTCGAGTTCACCATTCAGGCTGGCAAATTGTTCATGCTCCAGACTCGTAACGGCAAGCGCACTGCTGCTGCCGCGCTGAAGTTCTCCATGGACATGGTTAAGGAAAAACTCATCGACTGGGAAACCGCAGTGATGCGCAACCCTGCCGATCAGCTTGACCAACTTCTGGCGCCAATCTTTGACCTGAACGAAGTGAAGAACGCCAAGGCTCTGGCCACGGGTCTTCCTGCTGGTCCTGGTGCTGCCTCCGGTAAGATCTACCTGAATGCGGATCGCGCAGCCGCTGCTGAGGCGAAGGGTGAGAAGGTTCTCCTCGTCCGTAACGAAACTAGCCCAGAAGATCTTCGCGGCATGATCGCTGCGGAAGGTATCCTCACTGCCAAGGGTGGTGTCTCCTCTCACGCAGCGCTCGTCGCTCGTCAGATGGGTAAGGTTTGTATCTGCGGTGCATCCGCTCTTTTGATCGATTATGACAAGAAGACGGTCGCCGTCGCTGGTCAGAAATTCAAAGAAGGTGACTACCTCTCCATCGATGGAACTACTGGCACTGTGTTCGGTGGTGAAATCAAGACCGCACCTTCGGAGATCATCACTGGCATGATCCACAACGACACTGTCGCCCAGGCGACGGAGAAGTTTAAGAGCTTCCAGCAGCTGATGAAGTGGTGCAGCAAGGCGACCCGCATGCAGGTGCGCACGAATGCGGACAATCCAGAACAGACGCAGAACGCTATCGCCTTCGGTGCGACTGGCATCGGCCTCTGCCGCACCGAGCACATGTTCTTTGAGGGTGACCGCATCGATGCGATGCGCGAGATGATCCTTGCTGACAATCTTGAAGATCGCAAAAGCGCTCTCAACAAGTTGCTGCCATATCAGCGTGAAGACTTCGCAGGCATCTTTGAATCACTCAAGGGTCTGCCCGCTACGATCCGCCTTCTCGACCCACCGCTTCACGAGTTCCTTCCTCACACGGAAGAACAACAGAAGGATCTGTCGAAAAAGATCGGCGTCAGCGTCGCCAAGATTCAGGCCCGCGTTGCAGCGTTGCATGAGTTCAACCCGATGCTCGGTCACCGCGGCTGTCGCCTTGGTGTAGCTTATCCAGAGATCACAGAGATGCAGGCACGCGCCATCTTTGAAGCCGCCGCTATCGTGGCGAAGAAGAAGATCAAAGTGAAACCTGAAGTGATGATTCCTCTCGTCGGATTCAAAAAAGAACTCGACCTACAGACAGAAATCGTGCACAAGGTAGCGAAACAAGTTATGTCCGAGCAAAAAGTTAAGC
>CAZCAL010000049.1:0-16369 GCA_964496625.1 uncultured Verrucomicrobiaceae bacterium
CTCCAAAGGCGCGAAGCTGTCCACTTACGCGTCCTGGTGGATCAAGCAATCCATCAAACGTGCACTTGCGAACAAGTCCAAGACCATCCGCCTGCCCGTCCACATGGTGGACAAGATCAGCAAGATGCGTCGCGTCGCAATGTCCATGTCCGAAGAACTCGGTCGTGAACCCACCGACGACGAACTCTCTGAAGAGATCGGCATTGATCGAGCCAAGCTTTCCCAGCTTAAGGTCGCATCCATGCGTCCGGCTTCTCTGGATGCACCAATTAGCGATGACGACAGCACCGAATTCGGTGAAATCGTTGGAGATGAGAGCGCCCAAACTCCTTTTGAGCTTCTTAGCCACAAGAACATGCACAGCCAGCTCGATGGCCTGCTAACCGTTCTTGATGAGCGCGAGCGCAAGATTATCGACGCCCGCTTCGGTCTCAATGGACAAAAACCACGCACTCTGGAAGAAGTCGGTCAGGAATTTGGTGTGACGCGGGAACGAATCCGCCAGCTCCAAAACATCGCGCTTCGGAAGCTTCGCCGGGCACTCCAGAAGAAGGAAGATCCAATTCCAAAGGCTCTCCGCAACGCGGGTGGCAAGAAGAAGAAAAAGTCTGCTGAAGACAAAGCAGCGAAGGCCTAGTCGCCCCGTTGCGACTCAAAGGCGTGGCATAGTTCTCGCTTCACAAGCAAATTTGCCCTACCGCGTGACGGAGGGTCGTGCATAGCCTCCGCCGTTGAACTGGCGGACATCACTGGAGTGCATGCACACGCCCGGAAGCGGAATCGCAGCCCCCCTGGTCAATCGATCCAACGGCCTAGCGGTGGAGGCACATAATGGATTCCACTATGCCAGCACTTCGGGGTTCCATGATGGATTGTACCGTAGTTGAGCACAATATCGGAATAGTCGGGGGGAATTAACATGGGAGCGTCAACCTCAACCCAGAACGCGCTTCCTCATGAACACCACCAACTCATCCTCTACTGGTCGTCAGCGGTTTATCCAGAACCTCGCTGACAGCGAATTGTTTCAGCAATATCAACGTGCCTTCCATACATTGACGGAACTTCCCTTGTGCCTTGAAGCCGTCGAAGAAGGCCGTGAACCCGATGGTATCCTCACCAGCACTGGTATCGCAGGCGTGGTGGAGACGCTCGTTCCAGTCAAAGTTGGCAAGACAGCCGTCGCCGCCATGAAAACGGGTGGGGTTCGCCTCACCGCAGCCAGTGCTGCGGCCTTTGCACCTGTTGCACGCGAACTTCTCGAAAAAGACCATTCTGCTGCGGAAATTGCCGCTGCCAAGGTTCACTTTGAGCACGTTCCCGTCATGAGCCAAGAGCGCTACGACGCCGCCCTTGCCATCTTGAAGTCTTTTGCAGTGCAGCTGGGTGAAAACGCCCACCGTCTTCTGTTCGCCCACGCGACTCATGAACCAGAAGCAGTGCGCAATGCAAAGGCGTTCATCCATGATCACCTTGCTGAACCAATGTCACTGGAAGCGGTAGCGGGCGCTGTAAACGTCAGCCCCTTCCACTTCTGCAAGCTGTTTAAGCGCTCCACTGGCCTGACGTTTACAGATTTCGTGAACCGTGCACGCGTCGAGAAGGCCAAGCGCCTCCTCATGCGCCCAGCAGCTCGCATTACCGAAGTCGCCTACGATGTCGGATTCCAATCCCTTTCCCACTTCAATCGCAGCTTCCGTCGCATTGCGGCAGAGAGCCCTAGCGAGTTCCGCATGCGGATGAAGTCCCCGCGCAACCACCTCGTGGCAGCGTAACCAACATTCAGCGGGATCTGACCCGCCTGCAACCCTTTGCCGGAGATGGCGTACGCGTCTTCCCTCGGCATTCACCCCGGAGTTGATCTTCCTTGCGCGTTGGCGGACGGCTCCGGGGTGCCTTATTTTCCGTTCTCGTCGTTTTTCACAAATATTTGCCACAGTTTGAGCGTCTAAGGTTCTGCATGAAAAAACTCATCATCCCTACTCTCGCTCTCGCTTTCACAGTCTTCGCTCACGCAGAAGCCACCGTCACGCTTGAAGGCGTGCACAACTGCTGCAAAAGCTGCGCCAATGGCATCACCAAGGCAGCAAGCTCGATCAAAGGAGTCACCGCCGCAGTTGATGGCACCACGGTGACCCTCACCGCCAAAAATGAAACCTCTGCCAAGAAGGCCGTCGAAGCCATCATGGACGCTGGCTACTATGGCACGGGTGCTGAATCTGGTTCCGCTGCCAAGACCACTGCCGCGCCGAAGAAGCTCAAAGGTGCCACCGTCACCAATGTGCACCTTTGCTGTGGCAAGTGCGTGAAGGCAGTCGATGCTGCCGTGAAGAGCGTCGCAGGCGTCACCGGTGCCACCATTGAGAGCAAGGCCACTAGCTTCACCGTCGAGGGCGAATTCGACGAAGGCGAACTCGTCGCCGCGCTTAACAAAGCAGGATTTCAGGGCAAAGTCGGAAAATAATTTCTGCGGACTATTAGCAACCTCCTTCAAAACCTTCGTTCTTAACAGGACGAAGGTTTTTTCATGTCTCTGCGGAATTTGCAATCGTTGGCTCTTTAGAGTTTGTTGACCTCAATCTTTTCATCCTCATGGAGCACGTTCGCCGATTCCTCTTCGCCATTTCTATCTTTGCCATCGCAACTCTCGGCTTTCTAAAGTGGCGCGCTGGGCAGCAAGGCTACGGTCTGGCAGACCTCTTGAGGGGCACTGCGCCTCCGGCCGAGGCCGCCTTCACACCGCCCGCAAATCCGGCACTGGATCTCAAGGACACGAAGCTACTGGCACAGATGAGCGAGGAATTCTCCAACCTCTCAGCTGCGGTCTTGCCCGCCGTCGTAAGTATCACTGCGGAAACCGTGGTGCCAGGTCGCTCCGGTTGGAATCCGTTTCTCGGCATGGTACGGGAACGTTCCCAACGGATTCCCAGTCTCGGGTCAGGTGCGATCATCAGTAAGGAGGGTCATGTCATCACCAACTTCCATGTGATCAATCGTGCCTCCACGATTTTTGTCACCACCAGCGACAATCAAAAGCTGCCGGTGACCGTGTTGGGTGCCAGCGAGGAGCGTGACGTGGCCCTCTTGAAGATCCAGAGTGATCGCAAAGACTTCCCTGCCCTTACCTTTGCTAATTCTGACGAAAGCCGCGTCGGCCAGATCGTTTTTGCTGTGGGGAACCCCTTCGGCCTGAGTGGCACCGTCACGCAGGGCATCATCAGTGCACGCGACCGCCATTTGAGTGACAGCAGCCTTGACTATCTGCAAACGGACACTGTGATCAATCCTGGCAACTCAGGCGGTCCCCTGGTGGATGTGCGCGGCCAAATTCTCGGTATCAATGTCGCAATTTACCAAGGTGATGAGAACGTCACCTCCTGGCAAGGGGTTGGTCTCGCCATCCCAGCGAATGGTGCAAAAACCATTGTCGATGCCATTCTGGCGAAAGCCAAAGGCATGCCCAGCAAGGCTCCTGGGAAACAGACTCCGAACACTGGCGTCATGGGCAGTGGTTACCTTGGCTTGGAGCTAAATTCGGAGCCAGTGGAACTGGGAGGTATCAAGTCCAAACAGCGCGGAGCGCTCATCACGGATATCGTCCGTGGTTCTCCTGCCCACCTCGCAGGACTGGTCCCTGGCGATGTGATCACTTCGTTCAATGGCGAGTCCTTCAGCTCTCCCAATGACCTGCTTTCCATCATTCGAATGCATGAGCCGGGCGAGACCGTAACAATTGACATCATCCGCAACCGTCAGACCGCACAACTTGAAGCTACCCTCGGTGCAAGGCCAGATGGGGGCTGAGAGACTGCTGCGAAAAGAAGATTGCAGATCCCCAAACGCTTTCCGATTTTCAAACCTAAGCCTGCTAGGGCTGGACTTTGGGTGCCGCAGGTAGTTCTGGCTCAAACTTGAGGACTTCCTGATGCGTGCGGAGAGCTTTGCGCGCGTTGTCGAAGAAGCTGGAGAGGTCCGCGGCATTGGCCGTTTGTTTGTCCTGCATGAGCGCCTGGAGGTTCTTGATTTCTGCCTCCGCATTCAAGTTTACTGAGGCCATGGAGCGCTGGGCAGAGGCATAGACCTCTCCAAATTTTCCCTGGGCCTGCTCGAAGGCTTTCCGCATACCTTCTTCGCGGTAGTAGTTTTGTTCTGCCTCGCGATAGCTGCGGCTGAAGCTGCGACGGAAGAAGCCAAAGCGCGATTGCGGCTTCTCTGGACTGGCCTGGGCCTGACGCTCAAAGTAGCTCTGAAGCTCGCTGAACTCCTGAAGGGGCTTTTGATACTGCTTTTGCAGGTAAGTGAGAGCAGTGGCGATGACCGCGAGACGATCCACTTCCTGTCTGGAGATTTCCTTGCCGGCCTTCACCTTCTCCTCCAGTTCATCAATGTAGCCGATGGCCTTTTTGTTGCCTTCAAAGATGCCGTCGAATTCCTTCAGAGCGGCGGTCAGTTGCTGAGTATTCTGGCCAGCCATGGCAGAGACTCGCTTTTCAAAGTCCTGGTTGAGATTCGCAATGGCCTCCTGATGTTGCGTGTTCTGTGCAGCGAGGGCATCCTGCATTTCTTTGTCTTTGGTGGCGAGGTCTGCCGTATGCGCTGCACGAAGCGATTCCAACTCTGCGGCGTAATCCTTGGTCTGCTTCCAGAGTGCAAACCCCAGACCTCCTGCGCCCAGCAAGGCGAAGATAAGCAGGATGACCGGTGCCTTGGACGGACGCGCAAGGGGTTCTTCGATTTGGGATTCTGTGTTCATAGCAATAAGGGGATACGCGGGTTAGAGACGCAAGAGACGTGCCGTCATTGTGCATCACACTGCGATTATTGCAAAGCGGAAGGCCGAACGAGCCTCGCTAGCAGTTCCGCACCAATGAAGAGCATCCAAATGGCGCCGATGGCGATGGTGCCCACACTTGTTTGCCTGATGAGCCAAATGGCCATCACCGTCAGTGCCAGCCAGCAGGCGGCCTGCATCACAGCCTTGATTTTTTCGACGCTCATCAGTCCACTCTTTAGCAGCGGCATTGCAAGGGTAACGAGACATAGCATCACCATCCCCTGCACGGAAAGAAACCAAATCAACGGCCACAGGAGAACCCGCAACACCGTCTCCCAGATGGCCATTTCGCTGACGCCATGCAGCCACCAGAGGCCGATGGCGGCAAAGGTCCACCAACTCATAAAGAGCCCAAACCAGCGGGTCTCACGTTCGTCTTGCCGCGATTCCGCAGGCAAAAACGATTCCACGTTGTCTGTGGATACAAGCCGTTGTGACCTCAAAAGGAGGCGGGACAGCGCTAGTTTAGTCGGTGCTGCTGGCACGTCCTGGATGGGAATTTCTGGCCTCACGCAGCGGGGGAGCCTCCATCGTTGCAGCGCTTTTCAAATGCGGGCTCAAAGACGAACCACTGGTCCCAGTGGGCCTCTATGACCCCCCGCAGGCATTGGCTCCACCACACCTCCACCTCACGTTGCGCATTGCGACGATTGGAGGACGCTGCCTCCCAGCGGAACTCCGGCATTGCCTCGATCCGATACCGCCGCCATCCGACGCGGAAGACGAAGATCGGAAAAATCGGGCAGCGGGCCACGGCCGCTAACACACAAGGTCCCTTCGGCAGTCGCCAATCGTAGTCGTCTGTGAATGGGACCGGCATTGGCGAGACGTCAAACATGACACGATCTCCCTGCACTGCCAGCACCTCGCCAGCCTGGAGCACCTTTGTCAACTCCACAGCCAACATGCTGCCTGGGGTATTGTAATGGACCACAAATTGGCTGTCCGCAGTCCCAGTAGGCACCTTGTTTTGCGTCGCGTATTCCTGCGTCTCCGCCATGCGTTCAGGAGCCCGCACGGTGTGGAGGCGGCGGTGAAGTCGTTCGATGAATAGTGGTGCGGCAAGATCGTAGCTGCCCATGTGCGCGGTAAAAATCATCGCTGCCCCCTGCATCTCACCGAGTGCGGCAAGGCGCTCTTGCCCAGCCACCTCCCAATCGATCACTTCATCGCCGACGCGTTGGTGGGCAGAATCGGTGAGCACCCACGAGAAGTTCAAGAACACCGCGAAAGCCCGCCGATGGTTCCGCCACCAACTATCGGCCGGAAAAAGCACGCGCAGATTTTGCTGAACCGCACGCCTTTGCCCGCCGCACAGGAGATAAAAGAAGAAACTGAATGCAGGCATGATCACCGGTTCCAGGAACCACGGGCAATAACAAACCCCCAGCGACAGGTAGCGTCGCCAGAAATCGCCATAGATATTGAATCGCCGCAACCATGAGGGCATTGGACAGCAGTGGCAAGGAAGCAAGGCTGTGCAAGGCTGCGCTTTAGAGGAAGATCAAGCATCGCTGGCACGTTTCACCGCACCAGCCATGAAACGCGTCTTCTCTCTCCTCGTCACCCTTTCAGTCTGCGCTGCGCCGCTTCCCTCCATCGCAGCGTCGCCACGCCTAAATGTGTTGTTCATCGCCGTCGATGACATGAACAACGATCTCGGTTGCTACGGGCATCCACTGGTGAAGAGCCCGAACATTGACAAGCTTGCCTCCCAGGGCGTGCGCTTTGATCGCGCCTACTGCCAGTTTCCACTTTGCTCCCCGAGCCGTTCCTCCATCATGACGGGTCTGCGACCTGACACGACACGGGTCTTCAATCTCACCTATCGCTTCCGCTCCGGTTTGCCAGAGGTCGTGACGATGCCGCAAATGTTCATGAAGGCTGGCTATCACGCGGCGCGTGTCGGCAAAATTTACCACTATGGCAACCCTGGAGATATCGGCACCAGCGGACTGGATGATCCAGATTCTTGGCAGGAAGTCGTGAATCCGGCTGGTCGCGATAAGACCACGCTGGAGCCAGACATCATCAACTACACCCCCCAGCGCGGCATCGGCAGCGCAATGTGCTTCCTCAATGATCAGACCGGCACCGATGAAGAGCACACCGATGGAAAAGTAGCCACCGAAGCCATCAAACTGCTTGAAGCCCATAAGACGGAGCCTTTCTTCCTCGCTGTCGGCTTCTACAAACCGCACACCCCTTACATCGCACCTGCGAAGTACTTTGAGCCTTACCCGATGGACAAAATCACGCTGCCCAGCGTGGAAGCAGGTTTTCAGGCAGGCGCTGTGCCGCTCGCGCTCGGCTCGACCAAACCTTGGCCCTATTTTGGTGTGCAGCCGGATCAAGCCCGCGAGTGCAAGCAGGCCTATTACGCAGCCATCTCCTTTGTCGATGCCCAAATCGGCCGCGTCGTCGATGCCCTGGACCGACTGGGCCTGCGTGACAACACCATCATCGTCTTCTGGAGCGACCACGGTTATCACCTGGGCGAGCACGGTCTCTGGATGAAGCAGAGTTGCTTTGAAGAATCCGCGCGCGTGCCGATGATCATCGTCGCCCCTGGGGCACAGGGGGCAGGCAAGGTCAGCAAACGCACCGTAGAACTCGTCGATGTGTATCCGACGCTCGCCGATCTGGCCGGCATCACCCCACCCGCTGGGCTGGAGGGTTCAAGCCTGAGACCACTACTAAATGATCCCGCCGCCGCCTGGGATCACCCTGCCTACAGCCAAGTCCAACGCGGTGACGTTCCTGGACACAGCGTGCGCACCGAGCGCTGGCGCTACACGGAGTGGGGCTTTGGCAGCGAAGGAAGCGAGCTCTACGATCACGAAGCCGACCCCAAAGAGCTGCATAACCTTGCCAACGAACCTCAGCACGCAGCAGTGGTCACAGAGATGAAGGCGCTTCTGAAAAGCGTGCATCCCAATCCCGTCACCGGCGGAGGTGAGGGTGCCAAGAAGCAGAAGAAGGGCAAAAAGAAGAAAGCGTGACACGTCCGCAGTCACCAAACCCACCCCATTTGAATCATGAAGTCGACTCTCATCCTCGCGACATTTGCGGTTCTCGCTGCTGCGTTTCCTGCATTTGCCGCTGATGCGCCTTACAATCTGATGGTGATCCAGACAGACGAGCATAATTTCCGCACGCTGGGCTGCTACAGGGCGCTGCTGCCAGAGGATCAGGCCTTTGTGTGGGGGCCAGGGGTGAAGGTGGAGACGCCAAACCTGGACTGGATCGCCAAGAACGGTGCGCTGGCCACGCATTGTTATGGCACTTCCCCCGTTTGCACGCCCTCCCGGGCTGCGATGATGACGGGTCGGTATCCGCAGAACACCGGAGCCATCAACAATGACATCCCGATGACCGATGACATGGTGACCTACGCGGCGGTGTTGCGAGATCATGGATACGCGACTGGTTATGCAGGGAAATGGCATCTCGATGGCCCCGGCAAGCCCCAGTGGCAGCCGCAGCGGCGCTTTGGATTTGAGGACAACCGCTACATGTTCAATCGCGGACACTGGAAGAAGCTGGAAGAGACCGCAGAGGGTCCACGCGTGGGTGCCACCAATGCGAAGGGTGAACCCAACTACGACCTCGCCGGCGCTGACGACAAGACCTTCACGACCGACTTCCTAGCAGATCGTGCCGTGGATTTCATCCGCAAGAACAAGGACAAACCCTTCGCCTATCACCTCAGCATTCCCGATCCCCACGGACCAAACACCGTGCGGGCTCCGTATGACACGATGTTTGACGGATTGGAGTTTCAGCAACCGAAGTCTGCACAATCGGAGGGCGAACACCTGCCCGCCTATGCCGCTACTTTGCCAGGGCGGTTCAATAAACAGCAAATGGCGCACTACTTCGGCATGGTGAAGTGCGTGGACGACAATGTCGGCAAGATCCTCGACGCATTGCGCAAAGCTGGCGTGATCGATCACACAATCATCGTCTTCACTTCTGACCACGGCGATCTTTGCGGAGAGCATGGTCGGGACAATAAAGGCGTGCCAATGGAGGGATCGGCGCGCATTCCCCTGCTGATTCACGCACCCGGCATCATCAAACCCGGCACGGTGGTGACCCAGTCCCTGGGCAGCGTCGATTTCAAACCCACCGTGCTTTCACTGCTAGGCGTGCCTGATAGCAGCTCCAGCGAGGGACGCGATGCCGCGCCTCTTTTCACCGGAGACGACGCTGCGAAGAACTGGCACGACGTGAATTTCCTGCGCATAGGGCCGAACAGCAAGAGCGGCTGGTTTGGTGCGTTCACGGCCCGCTACAAGCTCATCATGGCCCCAGGGTCACCCGCCAGTTTCTTTGACCTGGAGGCTGATCCCCACGAGATGAGCAACGTCATCGACGCTCCCGTGCATCGCGAGATCATCCGCCAGTTAGCGAAGGAACTGAAGAACTACGCCAGCGGCCATCACGATCCATTGCTGGAATCAACAGCGATCCAGGCCGATCTAAAGTGGGCAATTGAAGGAACCGAGGCCTACGCCCCCGCTCCACGGGATGGCAATGCCCGTAATGCAGGCGAAGACGATGAGTCCGGAAAAGGAAAGGGCAAAGGTAAAGCTAAGGCTAAAGGAAAGGGCAAAAAGGGGGCGAAAGCGAAGCAATAGCCGCCTCAAGCCCCCTAGGAACGGGCAAAGGAGGCGTCGAACGACCGACTATCTTGCGCAAATCCCGGAGGATTTGTGGCACGTGACTGGCTTTGATGTAAATTTACGGCCTGTCCCGCGTCACGCGGGCGGATTTCTAATCCCCCAGAATCACCCCCTTTCCTTTCTTTCTATCATGTGCGGCATCATCGGTTACATCGGCAAACGTCAAGCAAGCCCCATCCTTTTGGACGGCCTCCGCAGGCTGGAATATCGCGGTTATGATTCCGCCGGTATGGCCCTGATGGGCGGCGGCGAAGAAATGCGGACCATTAAGCGCGCGGGCCGGATCGAAAATCTGCGCCAGGCGGTCAATGAAATCAGCCCTCGCGGCGATGTCGGCATCAGCCACACACGCTGGGCCACCCACGGTGCACCCACGGATGCGAATGCTCACCCCCATGCTGACCAATCCGGCAAGCTGGCGCTAGTCCACAACGGCGTGATTGAAAACTACCAATCACTGCGAGATCAGCTCATCATACAGGGGGAGACTTTTAATTCCGAGACGGACACCGAGGTGCTCTCCCATTTGGTGGGGCGTTACTTCGACAAATCGACGGAGCCTGATGGTGAACAACGTCTGATCCACGCCGTGAAGACCGCCATCGCCAAGGTGAAAGGCACCTACGGGATCGCCGTCATGCACCAAGACGTGCCAGGCGTGATCGTCGGCGCTCGTCTCGGCAGCCCGCTGGTCGTCGGCTTGGGTCAGGGGGAGCACTTCCTCGCCAGCGATGTCTCCGCCCTGGTGGCACATACGCGCGATGTCGTTTATCTGAACGACTACGACATCGTGACCCTCCATCCCGAAGGCTACAGCGTCCAATCGCACGAAGGGCAACCTGCGGAAGTCAAGGTGAGCCGCGTGGATTTTACGGAGGACGATGCGGAGAAGGGCGACTTCGAGCACTTCATGCTGAAGGAGATCTTTGAGCAACCCATCTCCCTGCAAAATGCTTTGCGAGGCCGCCTCTCCCGCGACGAAGGCTCCGCCATTCTCGGTGGGCTCAACATGACCCCCCAAGAGCTGCGTCAGATTGACCGCATCATCCTCAGCGGTTGCGGCACGGCCTTCCATGCAGCGATGGTGGGTGAGTACCTCATCGAGAGCATGGCCCGCATTCCCACAGAGGTGGAGATCGCCAGCGAGTTCCGCTACCGCAACGTCCCAACGGACAAAAACACCCTGCAATTCGTCCTGAGCCAGAGCGGCGAGACCATCGACACCCTGGCCGCCCTGCGTGAAGCAAAGCGCAAAGGCATGCGCTGTCTCGGCGTCGTCAACAACGTCGCCAGCACCATCGCCCGGGAAAGTGATGGCGGCGTCTATATTCACGCAGGACCTGAAATCGGCGTAGCCGCTACAAAGACCTTCACCTCCCAAGTCGCCGTCATCACCCTGCTGGGCCTCCTGTTTGGCCGCATCCATCACCTTTCCAGCGTCGATGGCCTGGAGATGATCGATGAGCTGGAGGCCATCCCGGATAAAATCAGCGCCATCCTCCATCAAACCGACCGCATCCGCGAGATCGCTGAAAAGCATGCCCACGCTGACGGCATGTTGTTCATGGGGCGTCAGCTCAATTATCCTGTCGCATTGGAAGGCGCGCTGAAGATGAAGGAAATCAGTTACATCTATGCCAGCGGTCACCCCAGCGCGGAACTGAAACACGGCGTCATCGCCCTGGTGAAGCCTGAGCTGCCCTCCGTCTTCATCGCCCCAGACGACGCTGTTTTTGACAAGAACGTCAGCAACATCGAAGAAGTCCGAGCCCGCAAAGGTCCCGTCATCGCTGTCACGACTGAAGGCCGTACGGAGCTGGAGCGCATCACTGACGACGTGATCTACATCCCAGAATGCCCCACCTATCTCAGTCCGCTGCTGACGGTCATTCCTCTGCAATTGCTCGCCTACTACACGGCGGTCGCCCGAGGCTGTGATGTCGATAAACCGAGAAATCTGGCCAAAAGCGTAACAGTGGAGTAGAGTGGCTGGGAAATTCCATGACTGCCCCAGCTCCTGTGCCGCCAACCGGCCAGCGCGCCCTCCTTTGCGTGCTGGTTCTGGTAGCAGGCATTTGCCTTGCAGACACTGAGGCCCCAGTCAGTAGCACGACCGCACCGAAGGTCCCAAAGCGGGACCGCCAGACCTTCGTCGTCGTGCCCATCTGGACATCCGAGCAGACACCGCTGGATTTCATGGATGCGGTGGGCCAGCACACCAAGGCCCGCTGGCGCCAGCTTTACCGGCCGCAACCACCCACCCCCTCGCCAGATCGCTCCAAGACCGCATTCATCCTCGGCGGCCTGGTCGGCGATAGCTTCCTCTGCTGGCAGGCGGGCGATGCCCAGACCTTTCGCAATAACAACCAGGAGATGCTGAATTACTGCCGGGTACTGGGCATTGCTGATGGCATCTCGCCACGCCTCATGGCCCAGGCAAAGATGGCGGAGATGGACCAATGGGCAGACCTGCGTACGGAGGTCCTGGAGGGCAAGGGAGAGATTGACCGTGTCCTCAGAGAACAGCATGACGATGACCTGGCCATCCTCGTCGATCTGGGACTCTGGATGCGAATTCTAGAGATAGTCTCCGCCGTGGTCGTGGAGAATCCAGACACTGATACACGCGCCCTCTGCATCGGATCGCCCGCACTGCTGGAAGACCTGCGTGCCAAATTTGCTAAGATCAGCGAACTCACCCGCAAAGAAGAGTCTGTCAGCGCGTTGGGAGAACTCCTCGACTTTCTGGATCGCCACTGGTCCCAGGTGGACAAAGAGATCCCCTCCTCCGAAGTCGTCGCCAAGACCAATGACCGGATCAAGGCCTTGATGAAAAAGTTGACGCTCAAGTAAGGACTCCATCCACTCAGGACGTTGGTGTCTTTTATGTCTCTGAGACTCGTCACCGAACTGAATGATACCGACAAGCGTCTCCTGACGCGCGCCTTGGATGGCTTTGTGCCAGAGCGAGTCTTTGATGTTCATGCCCACCTCTTTCACACGCGCCACTTTGCCGCCGGGAAGAAGCCAGTCTTCCTGGATGATAATCGCGGCTATGGGGTGCAGGACTTTTCTGAGGCGATGGCCCGCTGGATGCCCGGCAGAGAGGTTGACGGTCTCTTCTTCGGTTATCCCAGTGCGGGGAATGATCGTGCGGGGGAGAATGCCTGGCTGGAGAAAGAAGTCTCCCCACTGGTGCAGAGCAGCAATTCACGCGCGCTGGTGTTGGCCGCGCCCCAGGATGATCCAGCCGAAGTGCGGCGGCTGATTCAAACGGGCGTCTTCGTTGGCATTAAGCCTTACCGCCTCTATGCAGACGTGGCAGACACTCGGGAGGCAGAGATCGAGTCCTTCGCACCCGAATGGATGTGGGAGGTGTGTCATGATCACGATGGCATCATGGTGCTACACATCATGCTCGCCGATGGTATCACCGATCCACGGAACATTGCCGCGATTCAGCGCCTCTGCCGCCGCTATCCACGCTGCCGACTCGTGCTGGCCCATGTCGCACGCTGCTTTAACTATCGCCATGCTCGTGAGGGGCTCCACGCCATCGCAGATCTGGACAATGTGGTGCTGGATAGCTCCGCAGTGACACAGGCAGGTGCCTTCCGCGCCGCGTTAGAGATCCTCGGCCCCCGTAGACTCATCTGGGGCAGTGACTACATGGTCAGCGAATTGCGCGGCTCCTGCATCTCCCAGGGCGATGGGTTTACTTGGATCTATTCGGAAGATGCCGCCGCAGAGAAGCTGACGATCTTTGGCCAATACACACTGGTCGGCATCGAATCACTCATGTGCTTGCGCGAAGCCTGCGAAGACACCGGAATGAATGGAAGTGACATCGCCGACATCTTTCGGAACAATGCCTTGCGAGTCCTCGCTCCCCACTTAAAGCCAGACGCAACGCCCCCGGAATCTCGTGGTCCAGCGTTTTGGACGGAAGCAAAGTCAGTGATCTCCTGCGGCACCGGGCTTCTCTCGAAGAGGGCGCATCTCTTTGATCCAGTGGAGTGGCCATCCTATTACTCACGCTGTAGCGGTGCCAATATCTGGGATCTCCAGGGCAAACGCCTCACCGACTTCACTGGCGGCGTGGGTGCCATTCTCCTGGGCCACTCCGATGCAGAGGTGAATGCTGCCGTGCATCGTAGGGTCTCCTTCGGCAGCTACTGCACCCTCATTTCACCTGACGAACCCGTTTTGGCAGAGCAGCTACTCTCTCTCCATCCGTGGGCACAAAAGGTGCGCTACGCACGCGGTGGTGGCGAGGCCCTGTCACTGGCCGTTCGGATCGCTAGAGCAGCCTCAGGAAAGAGTGGCGTGGCCTTCTGCGGCTATCATGGCTGGAGCGATTGGTATCTCGCTGCAAACCTCGCCAACGACCAGTCCCTAGATGGTCACTTGCTCCCCGGCCTGACACCGCTGGGAGTACCGCGCGAACTCGCAGGCACCGCCGTTCCCTTTCGCTACAACGACATCGATGCCTTTCAGCAGGCCATCGCGAAGCTCGGCGAAAACTTTGCAGCCGTCGTGATGGAGCCCATGCGCTCCGAAGCGCCACGCGACGAGTTTTTGCAAAAAATCATCGCCACCTGCCATGCCAAAGGCGCTGTCTTTGTGATGGATGAAGTCACCAGCGGCTGGCGCTATGGATTCCCAGGGGCCAGCCCTGCGCTCGGCATCCAGCCAGACATCGCCGTCTATGCGAAGGCGATGAGCAACGGCATCCCCTGCGCCGCGATTGTGGGCAAGGGAAGCGTGATGGATGCGGCGAACGAGAGCTTCATCTCCAGCAGTTACTGGACAGATGGCATCGGACCCGCAGCAGCACTGGCCTGCATCGGCAAAATGCAGCGCGAAGGTGTGCAGCAGCATGTCTGGCAGCTCGGGCAAACACTCCAAGTCGGCCTCCGTGAGATTGCCACGCGCCATCCAGCACTCAAAATCACCATCGGTGGTCAGCAGTGCGCACCCGCGATCGCTTTCGGCCTCGGCAACGAGAGCGCTGCCGCAAAAGCTCTCATGATTCGCGGCATGTTGCACCAGGGATTCCTCAGCAGCAGCCAGCTCTATGTCATGTGGCCGCACACCGCAGCACACATCGCAGACTTCCTTTCAGCTCTGGACGAAGTCCTCGCTGGCGTCAGCCGCATTCACGCTGCTGGCGATCTCCAAAAAGAGGCGGGCCCCCAGGTCGTGGGCGGTGGTTTTGCAAGGTTGGCTTGAATCTGCCTCAACGGAGGGTGGCCCAGAGGACTGTCGTTTTCATGGTCGCATGTGACTTTGGCCCCAGGAGACACCCTCCCAAGTCTAAAGCGTAGCCTTCTCCGTCCATGATGACCCGCCTGGGTGGTGTTTTGCGAGACAAACAAACCTTGTCTTGTCAACAATTTGATAGATTCCATGTTTGTTTCGAACCTGGTTCGGATGGCTCGCGGACCGTTGCCGACGATCATCTGCAAAAAGAGATGACATCCAAATTAAACAGGCCTACCGGCAGACACTTCTTTCACCCACCTAGTGGCAGCGTTGATTGAGTCTCACTGGTCGCACAAAAGCCGCCTTCCCTAGCCTTCGTTGCACCATTGGTAGAAATCCAAAACACTCCCGCCTCCCATCTTATGACCGAAGCCACCCGATATCTACTATCCATTGTCTTTCTTGGGTTCGCGGGGCTTACTACTTTTGGGATTGCCCGCGCTTTGGCGCTTAGCAAAGCCGAAAGGTTTCCCCCCATTTTGTTCAGGGAGGTCCATGCTATTCCTATGCCTGAAAAGCACCGCAAGATTTTGGAGAATTGTCGAGGCCGGATGATTTTCCCCATTTTCTGGTTCGGTCTGGTTCCACCGCTAGTATTGCTGATTCTTTGGCCATTGGCTTACGGTTTGGTGAAAGCGGTATCCGCCTTCTTCGGCCCATCCGCAGACTCCGGCGAATTGGCATCCATGTTACCCTTTGCCGCCCTGTCAGTCTTCATTGGCATGTGCTTTTGGGTCTATTATCGGAGGAATGCAAAACTGGCCGGGCATGTGAGCGAGTTTCTCGACAATCCCGAACGATTTACGCTAGAAGAGGCCTGCCTCTCAGCCGAGCGGCGCGGCGGCCCGATCTTTTTTGCTCCCAGAAACTTGGGCCCAGTGGAGGTGGTGTATCAGCCTAGTGGAGGCGGCAAGTTCAAGTTTCTGACTATGATGCTCCCCCATATTCCTGAGCGGATCGTGCTGGCAATTCCTCAGTGCCGCTCGTTCGCAATCCCCTTGGGACGAGCACCTGAATACCCACCATCCATCGGTGAAGAGCAAACGCCACCATTGTGACTCCTGGAAAACCGCCGAAATAAAGCACTGAGGTGCTCTGGACTCTGGAGGAAAAGGGTTCATCCAAGAAGCTGGAGTCTAGGAGGCGGAATGGCGGCAAAAACGGAGTGAAGGCTCACTTTGGCAGGGTGAGTGTGCCATCGCGACCCACCACAATGTCGAAGAGCCAGCCCGAAGTTCCAATGCTGCTCCGATTGTAGGTAAGACTGAACAGGGTGAAGCGGCGACCTTTCACTGCTATCAATCTCAAAGCATCGGCTTTGAATGGTGCTTTTGCTTCTTCAAGGAGATCATAAATCTTCTCGTTGGCATCACTGATTTCCCGAAATATCCCATTGGCCTTGGCAGCATAGATATGGACCTCCCCTGATTGAGTAGAGGGCACCAGCAAGGCACCGATGAGAGTTTCATCGTCATTCACAAAAACGGCACCAAAGCCTGCATGATCCACTTCAGTAGTGAACCGTTGTCCGTTCGGGAGGATAAGCGTGGTTTCCCCGACTTTGGCAGTGGTTGTGTATTTC